>CAKPUJ010000019.1:0-26813 GCA_934191645.1 uncultured Veillonella sp.
GGTAGAACCAGGTCGTGTATTTGAAGCTCTGGACGCAGGTAACATAGTTGTTGTTGCTGGATTCCAAGGTATTACTGAAGATGGTGATATGGCTACCTTAGGTCGTGGTGGTTCCGATACGACAGCCGTTGCTTTGGCAGGTGCTATGAAGGCGGATGTATGTGAAATCTTTACCGATGTAGATGGCGTATATTCTACAGACCCTCGGGTTTGCCCAGAAGCAGAAAAATTGCCTGAAATTACCTATGGTGAAATGTTAGAAATGGCTCGCCTTGGTGCAGGTGTTATGCAACCACGGGCGGTTGAAATGGGCCTACGCTATGGAGTGCCAATTCATGTACGATCTACTTTCACCAGTGATCAAGGGACAATTATCCGGGAGGACTATACAATGGAACACAATAAACGCGTTATTACAGGCGTAGCTGATGATAAAAACGCTGCCAAGGTATCCTTGATTGGCGTAGAAAATAAACCAGGTGTAGCGGCTAAGGTATTCAAAGCTTTGGCGGCTCACAATGTGGATGTGGATATGATTGTTCAATCGATTCGCTCTAATAACGATGCTAAAACAGATATCGTATTCACGGTCATGAATGATGATGTGCCACAAGCTAAAGAAATCATTGATGAAATTCATAAGGACATCAATATCGATGATATCAATATCGATGAAGATGTTGCGAAGGTATCTGTGGTTGGCGCTGGTATGTTAGGACAACCAGGTGTGGCTGCACAAATGTTTGATATCTTAGGCCAAGAAGGGATTAACGTAGAAATTATTTCTACTTCTGAAATTTCTATCACCTGTTTAGTAAAAGAAGAACGCGTTAAGGATGCTGTAAAGGCTATCCATGAAAAACTCTTCTTTGCAGAACGGGGCTAATGGTTATGGATGCACTTGATAGCTTCATGCAGGAGATCCTCAACGACGATGTAAGAAGGGAAGGACTCTTGCATGATATGATTGACCACTTGCAAAACCAACCCCTTCCTTCGGCTGAACAGTTGACAACAGGTTTTACGGATACTACTCAACGTCATGGAGTTTACTATGACTATGACAAAGGGGAGGTAACTATTTCCTATCGAGTCGTAGATGATATGTATCCTAGTCGGCTTATGTCCTTCGAGAATTTCCGGGTCATTCTAGAAGGATTATTGGTTTGTCGACGCAATAAAAAATGGGCTTTAGAATCCTAGTAGTGGGGCTGTAACAGAATGCGGTAAAACCGCGTTCTGTTACAGCCCCCTTTCATTTCCCCATCTGTTCGTATGGTATAATAAACCAATATGTATATGAGCATAAGTTGCTTGTCAATTTACGATAGATAGGCCTTTTTAGGGCCGCATTTTATGATTAGGAGTTGCTATGGAACTCAATAAAACTTACTCTGGCTTTACCCTCAATCGCATCGAACACATCGATGAAATTAATGGGACAGCCTATGAAATGAAGCATGATAAATCTGGAGCGCGTCTCATTTATATTGACGCACCAGATACCAATAAGGTTTTTAATATTGCCTTTCGAACTACCCCAAAAGACAATACGGGAGTTGCTCATATTATGGAACACTCCGTACTCTGTGGATCCCGCAAGTTCCCCCTAAAAGAACCCTTCGTAGAATTGGTTAAGGGCTCTCTCAATACCTTCCTCAACGCTATGACCTATCCGGATAAGACTATGTATCCGGTAGCCTCCAAAAATGATAAGGACTTCCACAACCTCATGGATGTGTATTTGGATGCGGTCTTTTTCCCTCGCGTAGCAGAAGATCCTGAAATCGTCATGCAAGAAGGTTGGCACTACGAATTAGAAAGTAAAGAAGATCCGTTGACCTATAAGGGCGTCGTATTCAATGAGATGAAGGGGGTTTATTCTTCGCCAGATTCTATTTTGGAACGACACAGCATGGAGGCACTCTTCCCAGATACAACCTATGGTGTTGATTCTGGTGGGGATCCTGATTTTATTACGGATTTAACCTATGAAAACTTCCAAGACTTTTACAGGACCTACTATCATCCATCTAATGCCTATATTTTCCTCTTTGGGCAAATGGATATAGAATCGCATTTGGCTTTCATCGATGAGGAATACCTTAGTCATTTTGACGCTATTGATGTAGCTAACACGGAAATCGGCTTGCAAGCACCTCTTGCTGAAGGTGTACAAGCTGCCTATTCGTATAGTATTGGTTCCGAGGAAACTGAGGAAGGAAAAACCCTTCATGCCTTGACCTATGTGCTCAATGGTATGGATCAAGAGAAGTCCTTAGCGTTTGAAGTCTTGACCCATGCTCTTTTGACGTCGCCTGCAGCCCCTCTTAAACAGGCTCTTATCAAAGCTGGCGTAGGGTCTGATATTTCCGGTTACTATTTAGATTCCATCCGCCAACCTCTGTGGAATATTGCTGTCTCTGGTTCTGATATGGGTAAGGAGGCAGACCTTAAGGCTATTGTAGATAAGACTCTTGCAGAGATTGCTGCTAAGGGGTTAGATAAGGAGCTACTAGAGGCTTCTTTAAACTCTATTGAATTTTCTTTACGGGAAGCTGATTTTGGCGGTCGCCCAATCGGCTTGGCCTACGTCATCCGTATGATGGATAATTGGCTCTACGGAAAGGATCCTTTGGAACTCCTTCACTATGAAAAGGCGCTAGCCGCCATTCGTGCTGGTTTAGAGGGTACCTACTTCCAAGATTTAGTCAAAGAGTCCTTGTTAAGTAATAACCATAAGGCTTTGATAAGCATCTATCCTGAACTAGGCTTGCAAGAGAAAAAGGACAAGGCACTGACAGAGAAACTAGCGGCCCTTAAGGAAGCCATGTCTGACCAAGAATTGGAAGATATAATTGCTAAAACAAAGCATCTTAAGGAGCGACAAGAATGCCCTGACTCTGAGGAAGCCTTAGCTAGTATTCCTCTCTTGGAATTATCCGATTTATCGCCACAAGTGGACAAGATTGAACGGATTGATTCCCAAGTGGGGCCTACGGGCTTCCACTTTGTACCAACCTTCGCCAAAGGTATTAACTATGTAGCTTACTACTTTGGCTTAGATTGCCTCACAGAGGAGGAACTCTTCTACGCTGATCTCCTATCTGATATGTTGGGCCGGGTTAATGCAGGGGACAAGGCCTATGATCAAGTAGCTAAGGACATTAATCTCAACTTAGGTGGTTTTTCTACGGACATTATCGGTATTGGCAAAAATCGGTCTCGCCATGACTATCGTCCCTTCTTTGTAATCCGTGCCAAGGCCCTTCATAGTAAGCTGCCTGAATTGGTTCGTATTGTGGACTATATCATTAAAGAATCCCACTATACAGACCAGGGGCGTTTGGAAGAAATCGTCAATGAAAATAAGGCTATCTGGGATAATGAAGCCTTCCGTCGCGGTCACACCCTTGTGTCCCAACGGCTTATGGCGCAGTTTTCTGAGTTAGGCAAGTTTAAGGATGCAGGCAATCTCTCTCTTTATCAAAATCTACAGGCTTTAGTCAAAGATCCTAAAAAGATGGCAGATCTGCCTCTTAATTTGAGTAAGGTTGCTAAGAAAATTTTCCGGGCTAATAACTTACATGTCCTTTTGGTGGGGCAAGAAGGGGAGGATAAGGCCTTCTTGTCATTGGCTCAGGATTCTTTAGCTTCTCTACCACAAGAAGAATTGCCAACAGGACAACTAAATTTCTCCAAAGAGGTTGAGAGTGAAGGTATTTACACAGCTGGTAAGGTTCAGTATGTGGCCCAAGGAGGAAACTTCCTAGATCATGGTCACGCCTATGTAGGAGCTATGTCCGTTTTGGAAACCATTCTCCGCTATGAATACCTTTGGATTAAGGTTCGCGTACAAGGTGGTGCTTATGGGGCCTTTGCTAACTTTTATGATAATGGCAATATGGTTCTCTGCTCCTATCGAGATCCAAACCTAGTGGAAACCTTGGATGCCTATAAGGAATTGGCTGACTACTTGGATGGTTTTAGTATCAATGACCGGGAAATGCGTAAGTATATTATCGGCACCATGTCTGGTCTCGACTTGCCGATGACGCCATCTCTTATGGGACCTCGGGCCATGAGCGACTATTTCTCTGGTCTTAGCCATCAAGCTAAGGTGGATTTCCGCCAAGAGGTTATTGATTGCCGTCCGGAAGACATTAAGGGATTGGCTCAAGTGGTGCGAGATGTGATGAATGATCAACACGTATGTACCATGGGGAACGAACAAAAAATTAAAGAGGCTGACTATCTCTTTGATCGGATCATTTCCCTTTCTTAGGAGGTCTTATGAAAGGTCGTTTTGCTCCTAGCCCTACGGGTCATATTCATTTGGGAAATGTGTGGGTAGCCCTCCTAGCCTATCTGTCGACCCGGTCTCAGGGGGGAGACTTTCTTATTCGCATGGAGGATATCGATAAACAGCGTTCCAAGCGACAATTGGGAGAGGCCCTCTTGGATGATTTGGAATGGCTGGGTTTCGATTGGGATCAAGGGCCCCGCGCGTCAAGTGACCAAGAAACATATTGGCAGTCCCATCGGGATTCTTACTATGACAAGATCCTTAAACAGTGGGAAGAAGAAGGAAAAATCTATCCCTGTTTTTGTAATCGGGCACGGATACAAGCGATAGCATCTGCCCCACATAGGGGTGAACACAGGTTCTTATATGATGGTCATTGCCGGAACTTGGATAGTAAGCAACGGGGGATTATGGGCCAAGATAAAGCGCCGTCCTACCGGTTACGTTTAGAATCTTGTCAAATCGCTTTCGATGATTCTTGGCAAGGGGCTGTAGTGACAAACTTAGTTGGGGGCGCTGATGATTTTGTCCTTAAGCGAGCAGATGGTATGTTTGCCTATAATTTAGCAGTTGTCTTGGATGATTTAGCTATGGGTGTAACAGAAGTGGTTCGCGGAGCAGATTTATTGGATGTAACAGCCCAACAAATTTATCTATATAAGCTTTTAAATCAGGATCATCCGACCTATTGCCATGCGCCTCTATTAGTTGATGGACAAGGCTACCGCTTATCTAAAAGACAGGCTTCTATTACGGTCGCAGATCTTAGAACAGCTGGTTATAGTAGTCGCCAAATCCTAGGACACCTTGTTAGGTCTACAGGCCTCTTTAAAGGGAGTGGGAATCCATCACTCATAGACCTTGTTTCCCTGTGGAAGAGTGGAGGATTAAACCTAGATTGTTTAAGCGCTAATCAAATCACCATGCCCAAGACACCTCTTTAGTGGGGACTGGTGGAAAAGAGTCTATCTATAAGAGATAGACTCTTTTTGTTTTTACTATAGGATTCTCTTTGGCAAAACGATAAATCTCGATATTGACTTAACGATAAAATTCGATATAATGGATATAGATAAGTATGAGGTCTTATTGAGGCCTCAAAAGCGTGATAAGTAAAGTTCAAATAAGGAGACATACAAATGGCAGATTTAAAAGAACTTAAAACAGCTGAATATGCTGATTTCACAAAATCCGGTGTAGTAGTGCTTGATTTCTGGGCTCCATGGTGCGGTTATTGCGTGCGCATGATGCCTGTATTTGAAGAAATCGCTGGTCAATTGGCCGGGAAGGTTAATTTTGCAAAGGTTAATTCCGATGAAGAAACAGAATTGGCTCGTCAATTATCCATCGAAGTATTGCCTACCTTCGTTATCATGAAAGACGGTCAAGTGGTAGACCGCAAGATTGGTTTCTTGCCAAAAGGCGATCTCTTGGCTGCTATCGAAGCTCATTTATAAGTCTTTTCTGGAGTTTCCCCACAAATTACCACTGGAATTGAAAAATAAATTGTATACTTGATTCACTACATGAGCAGAATCTGAAAATAGGTCCTAAAATTATGAAAAGTAATTTTAGGACCTATTTTTTTTATGCCTAGAAAAGGTCAAGATAAGCCTATATAGGCAGTCAAAATAAGGACCTTGAAGATAAGGTAAAAATAAAATGAATAAATCTTCAGAAATTTTTGGAAATTTATTGTTATGAGTGGGGGATTGTGGTAGAATGTTCCATATAGTGGTGAATGAATAAGAAGGAAAGGTGGTGACAGGCCATGTTCATGGGTGAATTTAATCACTCCATCGATGCCAAAGGGCGTATGATTATGCCGGCTAAGATACGTGAACAGTTAGGTGATAAGTGCATTATCACCATGGGTCTGGATGACTGCCTCTTCGTTTATGATGAAGAAAAATGGAATTCTATCGTAACCACTTTGAACAAACAACCAACCACTAAAGCTAGTATTCGCGCCTTAAAACGGATGATTTTTGGCAAGGCCACTGAATCCGAATTCGATGGGCAAGGACGCGTATTGATTCCCACCACCCTTCGCCAACATGCAGGCCTAGATAAAAAATCTGTCGTTGTAGGCGCTGGTGACCATGTGGAAATATGGAGCCAGGAAAAATGGAATACCTATATGGGTGATGTAGGTCCAAAGGTTGAAGAATTAGTTGAAACAATTGAGGATCTTGCATTCTAGGAGGTAGTTTGGAATTCAATCACACAAGCGTGCTCTTGCGCGAAACGGTAGACTCTGTTATTACAGATCCTAATGGTATTTATGTGGACTGCACCCTAGGTGGAGCAGGGCACTCTCATGCTTTGGGAATGCGACTAACAGAAAGAGGCCTCTTAGTGGGGCTTGACCAGGATACAACAGCCCTTAAGGTGGCGCGCCAGCGCTTGGGGGATTTGAAGTGTCAGGTCAAAACTATACAAACCAATTTTTGTGACCTAAAAGAAGCTTTATTGGCAGAGGGAATTGACCATGTAGATGGCTTTATCTTCGATCTTGGCGTATCCTCCTATCAGTTGGATACACCAGGACGGGGCTTCTCCTATATGCATGATGGCCCTTTGGATATGCGTATGGATATGGAATATCCCCTAACTGCTGAAGAGGTTGTTAACGATTATGAACCAGAAGACTTGGTCCGGATCCTAAAGGACTACGGTGAAGAACGGTGGGCTAAGCGCATCGTCGATTTCATTGTGGCAGCCCGTCAGGAGGAACGGATTACAAGGACTGGTCAATTGGTAACAATTATAAAAAAAGCCATCCCCGCCAAGGCGCGGCAGGATGGCCCCCATCCAGCAAAGCGAACCTTTCAAGCTATACGTATAGAGGTTAACCGTGAACTTGCTATCCTACATGATTCCTTTGTGGATGCAGTTAGTTTGCTTAAGCCGGGAGGGAAAATTGGTGTCATTACCTTCCATTCCTTGGAAGATCGGATTACCAAACAAACATTTAAGGAATTATCTACCGCTTGCATATGCCCGCCGGAACTACCGGTTTGTGTATGCCATCATAAAGCGGTGGTACAAGCGAGGAATAAGGCCATTGAACCAAGCCGGGAAGAAGTGGAGGCAAATCCTCGTTCGAGAAGTGCAAAATTACGTGTGGCTACAAAACTGTAAGGGATTATTGAGGAGGCAGTATCATGTTGGCAAAGAGAACAGTGGGTG
Source organism: uncultured Veillonella sp. (assembly GCA_934191645.1). Lineage (GTDB taxonomy): Bacteria > Bacillota > Negativicutes > Veillonellales > Veillonellaceae > Veillonella. The sequence goes on from CAKPUJ010000019.1 coordinate 7,499, forward strand.
TACAAGCGGGGGGAGACTCCTTAGCGAATCGACGGATAGGAAAACGTACACCAGGCATTTTATTTGATTTCTCTCCAGCTATGGTACAAGTTCTCAAGACCGTGGGTATCGTTGTAGCTCTTCTCGTCTTATTGGCTATCATGCATGGTCTGGCAACAAAAATGGGCTATGAGGTGGTTAATGCTCAACATCAAGTAGTACAATTAAAAAAAGATAATGACACACTCCAAGTGGAAGTGGCTGCCCTTAAGTCTCCTACAAGGATTCAAAAGATTGCTACTGAAGAGTTGGGTCTTGTATTGCCAGATGCCTTTGTGTATAGCACAAAAGCAACGCAAGGGGACCGCGGCTCCCGCTAGTGTGATTGTTGACTGGGAAGGAGCAGCCTGAAATGGCTGCTTCTCTTATGTATATAGGAGTGAATCTCGTGAAGAATTTAGAAGCCTTACTAGCCCTTTTGAATGACGCCTCTGTCACAGGGCCTAATAAAAAAGAAATCCTCGATATTACTGCTGACTCTCGTAAAGTAGCGCCAGGGACCCTATTTATTGCCTTGGATGGGGCGACCGTAGATGGCCATGATTTTGTGCAAAAAGCAGTAGATGCTGGAGCGGCGGCCCTCTTAGTATCCAAGGATGTGTCTGTATCTGGTTCGGTCACTATCATCAAGGTTAGTGATACACGACAAGCTATGATGACGCTAGTACCATTCTTCTTTGATTATCCTGCTGGTAAGATGCGCATGATTGGAGTTACTGGTACTAATGGTAAGACTACGACGACCCATATGATTGCCCATATGTTACGGGAACAAGGCCACAAGGTAGGGATTATTGGTACAGTTCATATCGTTATTGGCGATCAAACGTTTCCTATCCATAACACCACACCTGATGTGGTTGACTTACAACACATCTTGCAAAAGATGGTGGATGCAGGCGTATCCCACTGCATTATGGAAGTATCCTCTCACGCTTTAGCCCTAGGGCGGGTAGCAGGTGTTGAATACGATACAGCGGTATTTACTAATTTGACCCAAGACCATTTGGATTTTCACAAAACCTTTGAGAATTATTTGGCTGCTAAGTGCAAGCTATTTACAGGCTTGACCCAAGGGAGTCCTCATAAGTCCCCTAAGGGAGCTGTTGTTAATATCGATGATCCTAATGGGCAACGGATTATGGACCTTACTAAGGTACCTGTTATTACCTACTCTACACAGAAGAAGGGGACCCTCAATGCCCATGATGTGACCATGACATCCAAGTCCTCTGCCTATACAGTCGAGTATAAGGGGGCCTCTTACCCTGTGAAGATGAATACAACAGGCCTCTTTAATGTATACAATACCCTAGCTGCTATTGGGGCCTGCCTACAAGAAGGCTTGTCCATGGAAGCAATTGATAAGGCATTATCCACCTTTACAGCGGTTCCAGGTCGCTTTGAATTGGTTGATGAAGGGCAAGATTTTGCTGTTGTGGTAGACTATGCCCATACGCCAGATGGTTTGGAAAATATCCTTAAAACAGCTAAGGCAATTACGAAAGATCGAATTATTGTAGTCTTTGGTTGCGGTGGTGACCGGGACGCTACTAAGCGGCCAATTATGGGGCGGTTTGCGGCCCAATATGGGGATCGGATCTTTGTAACTTCCGATAATCCGCGGACGGAGGACCCTGTCAAGATTGTGACGGATGTAGCAGCAGGTGTAAAAGAAGCCTTGCGAGAGGGGACTAGCTACCAAGTGATTGTAGATCGGTCGGAAGCTATCCATGAGGCAATTAAAGAAGCACAAGCAGGGGATGTGGTTATCATTGCCGGTAAAGGGCATGAAACGTATCAAATTTTAAAGGATAAGACTATCCACTTCGACGATCGTGAAGTGGCTCGCCAAGCTTTGCGTTCCCTTAAGTAGGGGACGCTTGTTTGGCCTTGTATAGAAGCGAGGAGGAGGCTCATATGGCACAATTCACCTTGGCAGAGGTAGTAACAGCAACAAATGGTATCTATAAAGGAACAGAAACCATTAGTTTTGCTGATGTCTCTACAGATACGCGTACAATTAAAGAAGGGTGCCTTTTTGTAGCCCTTAAGGGGGATAACTTTGATGGCCATAATTTTCTGGCCAAGGCGCAAGAAATGGGTGCTGCCGGGGCTATTGTAGATCTAGGGCGGACGTTAGAAGGTTTTCCTTGCATCGAGGTTCCTAATACGCTCAAGGCTTATCAAGATTTGGCCCACTTCCATCGTCGCCGTTTTTCCATTCCTGTCATTGCTATTACTGGTTCATCCGGTAAGACAACGACTAAAGAAATGGTGGCTGCAGTTTTAGCTACCCAACTCAAAGTCTTGAAAACGGAGAAGAATTTCAACAATGAAATTGGTCTTCCTAAAACCCTCTTAGGTCTTACCGAAGACCATCAAGCCTGTGTCGTTGAAATGGGGATGCGGGGCTTAGGACAAATTGAAGAGTTGGCCCTTATTGCAGAGCCAACTGTAGGCCTTATTACTAATGTAGGGACCTCCCACATTGAGCTCTTGGGGTCTCAAGAAAAAATCGCGCAGGCCAAGGGGGAACTCATTGCTTGCTTGGATGAGGACTCTATTGCTATATTGAATGCCGATGACCACTATGTAGCAGAAATGGCTAACATCGCTAAGGGCAAGACCATGACCTACGGGATTCAAAATAATGCTACCCTTAAGGCCTCTAACTTAACCTATAAGAAGGATGGTATTAAATTTACCTGCAAATGCTATGACGATGTCTTTGATGTCTTTTTGCCAATGATTGGTGAACATAATGTTTTAGATGCCTTGGCTGCTATTGCAGTAGGGAGGACTTGTGGTCTCAGTGCAGCAAAGATAAAAAAAGGGCTAGAAGTTTTTACTGGCACACCACTTCGCCAAGAAATCGTTGCTTTTAAGGACTTTGTAGTCCTTAACGATACCTATAATGCCAATCCATCGTCTATGGCTGAATCCATTAAGGCCTTGGGCCAACTCCAAGGTAAAAGAAAGGTTGCCATGTTGGGTGATATGTTGGAATTAGGAGACTTTACAGAAGAAGGTCATCGACAAATTGGTCGTCTCTTAGTTACTGAAGGTTATGCTGTGCTTTACACATTCGGAGAAGCAGCCAAGTTTATTGGTGATGAAGCCCGAAAGGGAGGAATTCATGTACGAGCTTGTAAGAGTCACCTAGAAATGGCTAACTTTTATGAGGCGGACCATGAGGAAGGGGACGTAGTTCTCGTAAAAGCTTCTCGTGGCCTTCGTATGGAACGGGTCGTAGAAGAATTAAAAGAACAAGAAGAGTCTAAGCGGAATTAGAATAAGGGAGTTTTATTAATGGATATGATGTCACATTTATTTATACATTTGATTATCCCCTTTGTGGTGACCCTGATCATTACCCTGGTTTTTGGAAAATTTGGGATTCGAGGCCTTGCATCATTGCATGCTCAACAAGCTATCCGGGAAGAAGGACCTCAAGGGCATCAAGCTAAGGCTGGCACGCCAACTATGGGTGGTGTTTTCATGCTCCTAGCCCTCCTCGTGGGGACGCTGGTATTTGGTAAATGGAACCCCACAACCTTTGCACTTCTGATTCTTACCTTGGGTCATGGTCTTCTGGGCTTCTTTGATGATTTTGTGAAGGCTGCTAAAAAGCGTAACTTAGGCCTTACGGCCAAGCAAAAGCTCTTAGGGCAATTCATCTTGGCGGCCATTTTTCTCTACATTATGGACCACTATCTCATGATTCCAACAAGCCTGTGGATTCCAGTAGTTGATGTCGATATTAACCTAGGTTGGTTCTACTATGTCTTGGCCTTCCTTATCATCGTTGGTTCTTCCAATGCGGTTAACTTGACCGATGGCTTAGACGGGTTGGCAGCAGGTACATCTGCTATTGCAGCAATCGCTTTTGCGGTTTTGGGTATCATCATGGGTAATTTCACCATTACCTTCTTTGCGGCTCTTATCTGCGCTGTTTGCTTGGGATTCTTGTTCTTTAACATTCATCCTGCAAAGGTTTTCATGGGCGACACAGGGTCTTTGGCTTTGGGAGCAGCCTTTGCGGGCATGGCGATTATCTTAAAAGCAGAGCTCCTCTTAGTAGTCATCGGCGGCATTTTTGTTATGGAAGCTCTGTCCGTTATCATACAGGTTATTTCTTTTAAAACCCGCGGTGTACGGGTGTTTAAAATGTCTCCCATTCACCATCACTTCGAATTATCTGGTTGGAAAGAAACAACCGTTGTTGGACGTTTTTGGCTATGTGGAGCCATATTGGCAATTGTTGGACTTCTACTGGCAGTGCTATAATGAAAAGAAATGGTTTCCTCCCTTGAGTGGAAGGAAAATATAGCTTGATCTGTAGACGAAATAATTGATCTGTAAAGTATAAATGAGGGTTTTATATCCTCCTAAAGGTTAGGTGTCGTATGAATTATACAGGGAAGAAAATCTTGGTGATTGGCGCAGGTACATCAGGTATTGGGGCCGCTCATGTTTTAGGAAAATTGGGGGCACAGGTTGTTCTTAATGACCTTAAAGCAATCGATTTAGAGCCCACTACAGAAGCTAAGCTGAAGGACTTGGGTGTATCCATCATTACAGGCCGACAAGATGAAAGTCTCTTGGAAGGGATAGATATGATTGTCGTATCGCCAGGACTTCCCTTGACGATTCCTATTCTCCTAGCCGCAAAAGAAGCAGGAATTCCCGTAGTTGGCGAAGTAGAAGTGGCTTACCAAGTATCGAAGGCGCCCATTTTGGGGGTTACAGGGACCAACGGAAAAACGACTACCACAACCCTATTAGCGAATGTTATGAAGGGGACTGACTCTCCTGTGTATGTGGGTGGGAATATAGGTGATTCCCTATCAGAAGCGGCCTTTGCTGTTCCTGAAAATGGTGTCTTGGTGGCGGAATTGTCCAGTTACCAGTTGGAATCTATCCATAGCTTTAAGGCTCATGGCGCGATTGTTCTTAACCTGACACCTGACCATCTAGCCCGCCATAAGACTATGGATGGCTACCGTTTGGCCAAGGAGAATATCTTCAAAAATCAAGGGCCTAGCGACTTTGTCGTTCTCAATCTTGACGATCCTATTGTGGCCGGTATGAAAGACCGAGCTACTGGCAAGGTACTTTGCATCAGTCAAAAAGAGGTGGTGACTGATGGAGCGTATTTTGCAGGGGCTACTTGTTACGCCGTTAAAGATGGGCAGGCGCAACCTATAATCAGCAAGAATGAAATCCCTATTCCAGGGGCTCATAACGTGGAAAATATCTTGTCTGTTATTGCTTTAACCTATGCATTGGGTGTGGAACCTGAGGTTATCCATGATGCTATTGCTAATTTTAAGGCTGTCGAGCACCGTTTAGAACGGGTTGACACCATTGATGGTGTAACCTACTACAATGATTCTAAGGCGACTAATACGGACTCCGTTGAAAAGGCCTTGGCGTCTTTTGATCAGAAGGTCATTCTTCTCATGGGCGGCCATGATAAGATGACGCCTTTGCATGAGTTTATGAAGGTGGTCAAAGATCATACGAAGGACCTCATCCTTATGGGTGAGGCGGCGGACAGATTTGAAGCAGCTGCACGAGATGTAGGAATTGAGTCCATTCATCGGGCATCCTCTATGGGCCAAGCTGTAAATCTAGGTCGAGAACTGGGCCAAAAAGGAGATGTCGTTCTCTTGTCACCAGCTTGCTCTAGCTTTGATTGGTATTCCTGTTTTGAAGAGCGCGGTTGTGATTTCAAACGAGAAGTATTGCGGTTAAAAGGGGAATGAAATCATGAAAAAACGGATTATTATTTCCGGAGGTGGTACGGGTGGCCATATTTATCCGGCTATTACCATTTATAAACAGATTATGGCAAGTACCGATGCGGAAGTTCTTTATGTGGGGACAGAAGCAGGTCTTGAAGCGACCCTAGTCCGCAAGGAGGGAATTCCCTTTGAGAGCATTCCAGCCCAAGGCTTACAACGGCATTTGGGCCTAAGCACCGTGGTGACTCTTGCCAAGACTGCTCAATCCTTATGGAAGGCTAACCAAATCATATCTAAATTTAAGCCAGATGTGGTTATTGGCACGGGCGGCTATGTATGTGGCCCTATACTGATGGCGGCAGCCTTACGTAAAATTCCTACCATCATTCAAGAACAAAATGTTATTGCTGGTGTTACCAACAAAATCTTATCCCGTGTGGTACAGGTGGTGGCTGTTGGTTATGAAGAGGCCGCTAAGTACTTTCATAAGTGTAGTCGGGTTGTATATACGGGTAATCCTGTACGACCAGAAGTGTTGGCTGATACCCGCCAAGAGGGGCGTGATTTCTTCCACCTAGCCGATAATCAATTTACCGTGCTCATTTCTGGTGGGTCCCGTGGAGCTCGTTCTATGAATACAGCTATGATTGAAGTGCATGAGCACTTTAAGGATAATCCTGGTATCAAGTTGATCCATCTTACTGGTTCTGGTGAGTACCACTCCGTAACCCAAGCCTTGGGTATGGAAGAAGGTCAGGAAGAGTATGGGCAATCGTCCTTGATCCTGCCGTATTTGCATGATATGCCTAAGGCCTTGGCTGCAGCTGATTTAGCTATTTTCCGAGCTGGCGCTATCGGCCTTGCAGAGTTGGCGGTTAGGGGAATTCCATCTGTTTTGATTCCTTATCCTTATGCAGCGGAAGACCATCAAACCTTTAATGCGCAAATTTTCGTGCAACGAGGAGCGGCTCATATGATTGTGGATAAGGCTCTGACCTCCCATGATTTGATAGAGGAGATTGAAAGCTTTATGAACAATCCTCATATGTGTCAACGGATGGCTCAGGCCGCTAAGGATTTGGGTAAACCAAATGCGGCTAAAGACATCGCAGACTTGGCCTTGGAAATTGCAAAATAATAATCTTAGTTAGGAGAGATAAACATGTTAGAGGGGATCAAAAAGATTCACTTGATAGGTATTGGCGGTTCTGGTATGCGGGCCATTGCCAATATTTTGATTGCAAAAGGATATGAAGTCTCGGGATCCGATATTAAGGAATCACCAGTTATCGAAAAGTTCCGGTCCCAAGGGGCTACCATTCACATAGGGCACGATGCCTCCTATGTGAAGGACGTAGATGCCGTAGTTCGTTCTACAGCAATCCGGGAAACTAACCCAGAACTTAAAGCTGCTCGTGAATTAGGTATTAAGATTCTTCATCGATCCGATATTGTAAAAGCGGTCTTGGATGTGACAAAGGGAATTGCTGTGGCAGGGGCTCATGGTAAGACATCCACCACATCTATGATTGGCCAAATCTTAGTAGAAGGACAAGTGGATCCGACCGTAATCATCGGTGGGGAAGTAGACTACCTGGGTGGCTCTTCTGTGGCTGGCCAGGGAGATATTTCCGTAGCAGAAGCGGATGAATCAGATGGGTCTTTCCTCAAGTACAACCCTCATACAGTGGTGATTACCAATATTGAAAATGACCATATGGACCATTATGGAACTATGGATAATTTGCTTGCCGCCTTTGTGGAATTTGTGAATCGTCTACCTAAGGACGGCATCGCTGTAGTATGTGGTGATAATGATAATATTCGCTATGTCATGGGCCAGGTGAACCACACCTTCTATACCTATGGTTTTGATGAATCTAATGATTATATGGCCCGCAATGTGCACTATGTAGATGGCCATCTAGTTTATGATGTGTACTATAAGGGACAAAGTATAGCTCGTTTGACTCTCCGCGTACCAGGACGCCATAATGTATTGAACTCCATGGCTGCTTTTATTACCTGTCATGCTGTATATGGACTCTCTGTGGAAGTTTGTCAAAAGGCCTTGTCTAAATTTGTAGGGGCAAAACGGCGCTTTGAAACTAAGGGGCATGTAGCTGGTGTCTGGGTAGTTGATGATTATGCTCACCATCCAACAGAGATTGCGGCTACTTTAAAGGCTGCTAAGGAATTAGAAAAGCATCGTGTTATTTGTGTTTTCCAACCACACCGTTATACCCGAACTCAACTCTTGGCTAATGAATTTGCTACCGCTTTTACTGCGGCAGATGAGCTCTATATGACCGATATTTATGCTGCTGGAGAAGATCCTATTGATGGTATTGATGGTCGAACCATTCCTGATCGTATCGAGGCCGAAACTGGTAAACACGTTAACTATGTACCTAATGTAGATGATATTCCTAAGATTCTCAGCAAGGTGGTCCGTCCTAATGATTTGGTTATTACTATGGGGGCTGGGTCTATTAACCAATATGGTCCAAAACTCTTGGAATTATTGGAGGAAACACTATAATGAGCAAACATATTATCGTATTGATGGGTGGTCCATCCAAAGAAGCTGACGTATCTCGCCGTACGGGAGCCGCTATCACAGAGGCCTTACAAGCTAAGGGTCACAAGGTAACAGCATTGGAATTAAATCCTTCTACTGTAGTAGAAGATATTAAACAACTTGGAGGAGAGGTCGTTTTCAACGCCATTCATGGCAAGTTTGGTGAAGACGGAGCCCTACAAGGTGTTTTGGAAATGGCGGGGATTCCTTATACAGGATCCGGTGTAATGACCCAGGCTGTAGGGATGAATAAGAATATCTCTAAAGCGGTATTTAAAGGGGCTAATGTACCAACAGCGCGGTCTGAATCCTACAATGGAAATGTACAATCCCCTGAGGAAATCAAAGATCATATTTTAGCCCACTTCTCATTTCCTGTAGTGGTTAAGGCAGCTACACAAGGGTCCTCTATCGGTGTGACCATCGCTAAGAATCAAGAAAGCTTAGAGCTTGCCCTTAGGGATTCTCTTCAATATGATCCTATTTTGGTAGTAGAAGAGTATTTGGATGGCCGCGAGTTTACCGTTTCTCTTCTGAATGGTAAGGCTTTACCTGTTATCGAGATTCGTCCACACTCTGGGGAGTATGACTACAAGTCTAAGTATACTTCTGGTGCTACAGATTATTTAGTACCAGCCCCTATTAGCCCAGCCTTGACACAAGAAATGCAAAGAATTGGGGAAGAGGTCTACAAGTTGGTGCAAGCTTCTGGTGTTATTCGTGTGGATATCATGACCAATGCTAAAGACCAATGTTTTGTTCTTGAGTACAATACGATTCCTGGCATGACAGCCACCTCCTTAGTGCCTAAAGCCGCTAAAGAAGCGGGTATTGATTTCCCAGAATTATGCGAGACTATCTTGGCTAGCGCCGGTCTCAATAAGTTCTAGTCGGTGCTTCTCATGGATGAAAGACAACATAAGCTGAATGCTCCTGAGGATTTACCCCCATTTCAGAGCTCCCATGAACTAGAAGAAAGGGTGGATGATTCAGAGAACAAATTACGGCATAAGCATCACCAAGCGGCCTTGGCTCATAAGGAAAAGTTGAGAAAACGCCGTCGTATTATCAAGTGGATTGGGGGAGCTGTGGTAGTTCTAGCGCTTCTTTATTTGGCGCCCATTCCACTAGGGTCTTTGACGGTGACTGGATCAAAAAATGTTAGCCTAGAGGATGTTAAGGTGGCTGGCAATATCAAAAATCCTGTAAACATATTGCAGATTAATCGAGAACGACTAAAGCAACGACTTAGCCATGACCTTCGGGTTGACTCGGTAGACATATCTTACCGTTTTCCACTGACTATGGAAGTAGCTATTAAAGAACGGGTTCCCCTTATGGTGTTGCCGGCTCAGTTTGGTTATTTAACGATTGATCGGCAAGGACAGGTCATTGATTCGTCGGATTCGCTTAAGGGGCTTAAGGTTCCCCTTGTATCTGGTCTAGGGGCAGGCAACCTACTCCTTGGAGATCGGGTTACTGATTCTGCTATGAAGGCCGCGGTTACCTATTTGGATGCCTTGCCGGCAGACTATTTAGCTCAGTTGGAAGAGATCAACTTAGGTGATGGGGACCAACTTTTGGCCTATACAACTGATGGCGTTCAAATACGGATCGGCAATCAAGAGCAACTTAAGGAAAAAGCTGAAATGACCGTGAATATGCTGAAAGACTTACAGGACAAGCATGTTCGGGCACAATACATAGATGTAAACCTAGATGCACCCTATGTGAAAGAACTCAAATAAGTAGAAATTGTAAAAAAAATATAGTAAACTATATGTAATTGATTAAAAATCTACCCTAATGACACCTGTGTGTTTATGGGGAATACAGGTTTTAGAGGAGGAATTTCCATGTCTGATTTCGCAAATATTAAAGTAATTGGTGTCGGTGGTGGCGGTAATAACGCTGTTGACCGCATGGTTGAAGAAGGTCTTCAAGGCGTTTCCTTTATCGCTGCTAATACAGAAACACAAGTATTGGAAAAGTCCAAGGCTGATGTGACCATCCAATTGGGTGAAAAAGCTACACGTGGTCTTGGGGCAGGTGCTAACCCTGAAATCGGTGAAGAAGCTGCGCAAGAATCTCGTGAAGAGATTCAAAAAGCTTTGGAAGGTGCAGACATGGTATTTGTAACTGCTGGTATGGGTGGTGGTACTGGCACAGGTGCAGCACCAATCGTTGCAGAAGTGGCTAAAGAAATGGGCGCTTTGACTGTAGGTGTTGTAACAAAACCATTCTCCTTTGAAGGTAAACGCCGTCGTGCACAAGCGGAAAAAGGTATTGAATTCCTAACTCAAAAAGTGGATACAATCATCGTTATTCCTAATGATAAATTACTTCAAGTTGTTGACAAAAAGACATCCATTTCTGATGCTTTCCGTACAGCTGATGAAGTGCTTCGTCAAGGTATTAAGGGTATTTCCGACTTGATTCAAGTACCAGGTATGATTAACCTTGACTTTGCTGATGTTAAAACAATTATGACTAACCAAGGGGAAGCCTTGATGGGTATCGGTGTTGGCCAAGGTGAAAACCGCGCTGCTGATGCTGCTAAGATGGCTATCAATTCTCCATTACTTGAAACTTCTATTGAAGGTGCAAAGGGTATCTTGCTTTCCATCGCAGGGTCTTCTGATTTGAGCCTCTTCGAAATCAATGAAGCTGCTGAAATCATTAACGAAGCTGCTGATCCAGAAGCGAATATCATCTTTGGTACTGTTGTAGATGATTCCCTTGGTGATACCGTTCAAATTACTGTCGTAGCGACTGGCTTTAATGGCCCACGCGGTGCTGTACCAGAATTTGGCAAAAAGACATTCAACTCTGGCGCAGCAAATGCTCCTGAAATCCCTGATTTCTTGAAATGATAATAACTTTACAAGTCATAGAGAGGCTCTTGCTTCTGATATATAGAGGAGGAAAAAGTTATGAAAAAAATTATTCTAGCCGCTATGGTAGCATCCCTAGCAACTTCTGCAGCATTTGCATCTACCGTACCTGTTACTAAGGTACAAAATGGATCTACAACTGTTAGTGCAGACTATGCCTTCCAACAACGCGTTTCCCATAATGGTACTAACAATGATGGCTTTGGTGTGGGTATTAACACAGCTGTTTCTGACAAAACAGCGCTTCAATACTCCTATGGCAAAGTTAACGCTAAACACGGTGATATTAAAGATCATCGTGCTGGTGTGACTTATGCTTTGAACAACAATGTAAATGCCTATGCCGAAGGCACATACATTAAGGCGGGTAGCCATGAAGTAGGGGCTCAAGTTGGTCTTATTGGCCATACCCAATTGACCAATAAAGTAGAAGGCTTTGCAAAAGCTGGTTTTGGTGATGATGTTAAACAATCCTACCAATTGGGCGCTAAATATGCTTTGACTCCTGATGTAAACGTAAATGCTTATTACGGTTATGACAAATACTCTGTAGATAGCCAAGATACAACTGTTAAAGGCTTGCATGCTGGTGTAGGCTATACATTCTAAGATGTATAGAGGAAAACTCCCTTCCATGAGGAAGGGAGTTTTTTTATAAAAATAATATTAAAAATGACTCCTTGTCTATTCAAGGGCTATAACATTTGGTAAAGTATAGGTAGATTAAATTAGAAACCTAAAGGAGTAAGTTATGGCTTTTCAAATGACTACTAAGAAAAATCTTAGTAAAAACTCTAAAGATATCATTTTCCAAATTGCAGGTATGGCTAATGACGCCATAGAAAAGGTGGGCAAGGAAAATGTTGTTAATGGTACCTTTGGTGCTATCTTGGACGAAGAGGGGAAATTGGTATTCCTCAAGACGGTGAAGGAAGAATACCTTAGCTTGTCCGACCAAGACCATGCGGGTTATGCGCCAATTGAAGGTCTACATGACTTCTTGGAGGCAGCTATTTCTGAATGTTTCGGTCAAAGTCGCCCTGAAGGCTATATTCGTGCCTTGTCTACATCTGGTGGGACCGGTGGGGTTCATCATTTGGTTCATAACTATACGCGCCCTGGGGATACAGTGTTAACAGCTGATTGGTTCTGGGCCGCTTATCGCACTATTTCAGAAGATGCAGATCGTGTCCTTGATACATATACACTCTTTAACCCAGATAATTCCTTTAACTTTGAATCTTTAAAAGAAAAGGTATTAGCGCTTGCTGATAAGCAAGAAAATGTTTTGGTAATCTTTAATACGCCTGGTAATAATCCAACAGGTTATTCTATTTCCGAAGCGGATTGGGATCGGATTTTGGATCTCTTTAAATCCATTGTTGATCAAGGAAAGAATAAGATTATCATCGGTGTAGACGTAGCATACCTTGACTACTCTGGTGAAAAAGAAGCTACTCGTCGCTTCTTCAAAAAATTCGGCAACCTACCTGAACGAATTTTGACTGTCGTATGCTATTCTACCTCCAAAGGATTTACTCTTTACGGGCAACGGGTAGGGGCTATGATTGGTATAACTTCCAATGAAGAAGTGGCAGAAGAATTCTTTAACGAAAATAAGATGACCTCTCGTGGGACTTGGTCCAATAATACCCGTCCAGCTATGAAAGCGGTTGCTAATATCGTGTCCGACCCAGCTAAATTGGCTGCTTATGAAAAGGAACGTAATGAATACTGCCAATTGATTGAGGATCGCGCATCCATCTTTATGGAAGAAAGTAAAGAATGTGGGTTGCCAGTCCTTCCTTATAGTGGTGGTTTCTTCATTACGATTCCAACCGATAAGGCTAAGGCTGTGTGCGATGAACTCTTCAAGGAAAACATCTATGTAATTCCTTTGGGGAAAGGTGTTCGTGTTGCTGTTTGCGGCATTCCAAAACGTCAAGTTAAAGGCTTGGCTACTACTATGGCTAAGGCTATGAAGACTGTAGGAGCCCTATAAATCGCTTCTAAATAAAAAAGGTAATGACCTCTTTGAGGTCATTACCTTTTTGTCGTCTGTGAACTTCTCTTTACATTTAATCAATGAGTATTAGGGGCATCAGGATCTTCTACCGGTTTGTTATCACTACCTTCTACGATAACTGCTTCTTTGGTTGGTTCTGCATCGACAAACTCAATGGAATCCAATTGGTCTTTTACTTGTCCCCGGATAAAGCGTAAGTAGATATCATAGAGGGCTTTTTTTTCATTTAATTCTTCTGGCGTAAGAGCTTGGCCAGATTTTTTTTTAGCTGCTAGGGCATTGATACGTTCAATAATTTCGTTAATATTTGACATAGGTCCTTCTTTCTTATTGGGGCTGATTTCAATCAAAAATCTTTGCTAATGAATCTTTTAACCTCGGTGTATATATGTCTTTATTATACCATAGGTATTTTCCTTTCATATTGGTTTAGCTAGGCCTAAAATTGCACTATATGGAAATTATGCGATATAATACCGTAGACGATATAATACCTTTACATAGATCGATAAGCAAGCAGAGGAGGTCCTCATATGCGCGTAACAAAAGCTATTAAGGCTGAACAATTACGGCGCTTGGCAGATGTATATCACGATGCCAAGCCAGCCCTTGAATATACTAATGAATTTGAGTTTTTAGTGGCGGTAGTTTTATCAGCTCAATGCACGGATGAACGTGTTAATATCGTTACTAAACGGCTTTTCCCAGCCCTTAATCATCCTGCTAAGATGTTAGCTGTTGGTCTGGCTAAATTAGAGACCCTTATTCGCGATTGTGGCCTCTATAAGTCTAAGGCCGCTAACCTCATTAAGACTTGCCATATCTTGGTCGACCAATATGGTGGTGAGGTACCTCATGATTTTGATACCCTTTTGACCCTGCCAGGGGTAGGGCGGAAGACGGCCAATGTATTGGTGTCTGTTCTTTGGGGGCAACCAGCTATCGCCGTGGATACCCATGTGTTCCGTGTGGCGAATCGTCTTAAACTGGGAATAGCGGATACACCGGAAGAGATGGAAGCTAAATTAAAGAAGGCTATCCCACGCGAAGATTGGGCAGCAGCCCATCATTGGTTAATTTACCATGGCCGAAGAATATGTAAGGCCCGTAAACCTCTATGTACCGAGTGTTTTGAAGCGGATATTTGTCCATCTGCAGGGAAGGTATAAAATGGATCAAGAATATACAGAATTGATGGAATTCTTAGGCTCTGATGGTATGGTAGAAGGTCTGGTAGCAGGTAAAGAATGGGCACCAGCCCTCTTGCCCATTATCCAAGAATACAGGCAGGCTGGGGGGCGAACCCTCTTTGCCTATATTGAAGAATATGGGTCTTTAGTAGATACTATTGTATCTACTTTAGGGTTAGAACACGTAGCCCTTCACACAGCTTCTCCAGTAGCCTATGAGGTCTTTAGTCGTCTGTATCCGCATGTGCCCCTTTTCAAAGAGTGGCCGCAAGACCAAAGCTTTGACCATATTGTGGTGGCAGCGGCAGGCGTCTTTCAGGCTTGTGATGACATCGTAGAAGACGTCGCTAATGGTCTGGGGGCCTTATCCCAATATGGTACGAGTCATCTCTTCTTGCCTATGACCATGGTACAGGCTCAATATGGTGTGAATAATATGGTTTTACAGTTCCTCTTAGCACAAGATCGAATGGAAGCCATTCGCGAATGGGCACCACTGAATGTACTTGAATTCCAATTGGGACCAGCAGAAGTTAAGAAAACTCGCATTGCTATTCGGGAAATTGAGGGAGAAGGTTACCGAGAAACGGCCTTTATAAAACTGCCTCATGGTGTATTTGGAGATATGCCTGTTTTTAGCCCTGTTAATTATGGCTTGTCCTTGCACTCTATTCTCTTGCCTGGGGATAAGCAGTCCCCTTGTCTGGGGCAGGATGGAATCTATGCCCATGATGGGCGTTTACCAGCTCCTATACGAGCCAGCCTTGAAGGGGATGATACTTACTATTTGTCCTTTAGCCGGACCTTAGTGGATCATCGTTTAGAAAACTTGGAAGGGGATCAGGTCTCTGGTGGCCGTCCTAGTTTTGAGGTTATAACCAGTCTCTCTCTAGGGCAACCTCAAGGAGATACCTATTGGATTTTCCCCGATAAGGAATTGGCTTATATGTGGTATGCTTACTTCGCGACAGGATCTGGGCAGATTATTCTTTCCAAGTTGGCATCCATGGCTGTTACCGATGTGGGCTTTGGCCAACTATTAGGTTCTTGTCGACGTGCTGTTTTAACAGTAGACCAAGAAGCTCACTTAGTAGAGGTTATCGATCAAGCGCTCCGGAATTTCCGTAAATCAGGTGGGGATGAAGCGTTCATTGAGCTTTGCAAAGTAGCAGAAATGGAAGGTAATTTAGTCATGCCTTAGACTTGCGGAGACCTGCTTTTTATACTACAATGTGTGAGTATTATTCAAAGCAATAGGAGGCCCTAATGGCAGTAGTTAATTTTGAAATTTTTAAAGTTCTTGGCACCTTGTCTGAAGATAAAGACGGTTGGAAGAAACAATTAACATGTACCAGCTGGGGACGCTATAACCCTAAGTTCGATTTACGTGCTTGGGATAGTGAATACGCTGGCATGAAAAAAGGCGTTACCATGACCTTGGAAGAAATCATCGCCCTTCGTGATATTTTGAACTCTGTGGATTTGGAAGCAGCCTTGCAAGAATCCATTGAAGAAAAAAAGGCCTCTAAAGAATAGGTCTTTGCCATCTAGTGTGGTTGACCCGTGAGACTATATAGTAGGAATCTTACGGTCTCCTACTAGCTATGGTAGACAGCTTGATTTTATCTAATAGGAATGATATAATCTGAAAGAATAATATTGATTACTGGAAAGAGGTGTAATAGAGAATGAAACAAGGTATCCATCCAGATTACAAACAAACCACTGTAACTTGTGCTTGCGGTAATAAGTTCGAAACTGGTTCCGTTAAAGAAGACATCCGTGTTGACGTTTGCTCCAAATGCCATCCGTTCTTCACTGGTCAACAACGTGCGGCTCAAGCTCGTGGTCGTATTGAACAATTTAACAAACGTTACGGTAAATAATCCTAAACGATTGGTAAACATATATATGGCAGGGCGTAAGCTCTGCCTATATTTGTTTATATGAGAGGAAGCCATTTTGAAACGAACTAAGAAATTTGTTGGTGGTCAGGCGGTCATCGAAGGTGTGATGATGCGCGGCCCTTCTTATACAGCGACAGCCGTTCGCACCCCTACAGGAGAAATCGTGGTGGATAAGTATCCGACTAAGTCCATTGCTGATTCCTATCCTATTTTGAAAAAACCACTCATACGCGGTTGTGTATCCCTCTTTGAATCCCTGGTGATTGGCATGAAGGCCTTGTCCTTCTCAGCTAAAGCTGCAGGGGAAGAGGAAGAGGAAATGTCTAATAAGGAAATCGCCCTTACCATGGTATTCTCTACCGTGGTGGCCATTGGCCTATTTTTGGCTCTGCCGACGTTCGTGGTTAAATTTATTCCTGGCATTCAAGGCAATTATATGGCCATGAATTTTGTTGAGGGTATCATCCGCCTCCTTCTTTTCTTTCTCTATATTTGGGGGATTGGACGGACTAAGGATATCCAACGGGTCTATCAATACCATGGGGCAGAACACAAGACAATTCATACCTATGAAGATGATATGCCATTAACAGTTGAGAATGTACGTAAGCATTCTCGCCTCCATCCTCGTTGTGGAACTAATTTTCTCTTGATTGTCATGGTAGTAAGTATCTTTGTATTTTCATTCCTGGGTTGGCCCAACCTCTTGGAAAGAATCCTATCCCGTATCATTCTTATGCCTGTGGTGGCTGGCATTTCCTATGAAATGATTCGTCTTGCAGGTCGTTCTGATCATCCTATTGTATCGGCTATTGTGAAGCCCGGTATGCTCTTGCAATACATGACTACAAGAGAACCTGAGGATGACCAAATTGAGGTGGCTATCAAGGCCCTTGAAAACGTGCGCCCTAGTGAAGAAGAAGCCTACGAAGAAGCATAGTCTTTCAGTAACATAGAGGAGTCATCATGTTAGTTGATAAATTACAAGTAATTGAAGATAAATTCATGGATTTGGAGCAACGCATTTCTGACCCTGAAATGATTGCCAAACAAGATGAGTGGCAAAAACTTACCCGCCAACATGCATCCTTAACTGAAACAGTGGAAACCTTCCGCTCTTATAAAAAGGTCTTGGCTGGTATTGATGAAGCCATGGATGTCTTAGAAGATAAGTCTATGGATGAAGAGTTCCGTGAGTTGGCCCAAGAGGAATTGAAGGCTTACAAGGAAGAAAAGGAAGCTTTGGAGGAAAAGCTCCATGTGCTCTTAATTCCTAAAGATCCTAATGATGATAAGAACGTTATCATCGAAATTCGCGGTGGTGCTGGTGGTGATGAAGCGGCTCTCTTTGCGGGGGACCTCTTCCGCATGTATACCAAATATGCAGAAGCGCAAGGGTGGAAGACGGAAATCATCTCTGCTAATGAACCTGAATTAGGTGGCTTTAAGGAAGTGGTATTCTCTGTTGACGGTATGAATGCCTATTCTAAGATGAAGTTTGAATCTGGTGTTCACCGGGTACAACGCGTACCAGCTACAGAAACCCAAGGCCGTGTTCATACATCTACAGTTACTGTAGCCGTATTGCCAGAGGTGGATGAAGTGGATGTACAAATCAACCCTAAGGACCTTAAAATTGATACTTTCCGCGCCTCTGGTGCGGGTGGCCAGCACATCAATAAGACAGAGTCCGCCGTGCGGATTACCCACCTACCAACAGGTACCGTGGTAGAATGTCAGGACCAACGGTCTCAAATGAAAAACAGAGAAAAGGCTATGAAGGTTTTGGCAGCCCGATTGCAAGATGCTGCTGAACAGGAAGCAGCTGCATCCGTAGCGGCAGACCGCAAAGCCCAAGTGGGCACAGGAGATCGGTCTGAACGGATTCGAACCTATAACTATCCACAAGGGCGGGTGACAGATCACCGCATTAACTTGACCCTCTATAAATTGGATCAAGTACTCAATGGCGATATGGATGAATTGATTAATGCGCTTACAGCGGCTGATCAAGCGGCTAAGATGCAAGCAGAAGGACAACAATAGCAATAATGAATAAGGAGATTTGGACGATTGGTCGTATTCTCCAATGGACGGAGCAGTATTTTTCTGACAAGGGCGTAGATACGCCGCGACTTGATGGGGAGATACTGCTTTCCCATATCTTGGGTAAGGAGAGAATCTACCTCTATACCCACTATGATCAACCGTTAGAAAAAGAAGAATTGGATAGGTATCGGCCCCTTGTAATCAGTCGAGCCAAAGGACACTGTGTAGCCTCGCTAGTGGGTTATAAGGATTTTATGGGCCTATCCTTTAAGGTTAATGGGGACGTCTTAATTCCTAGACCAGACACGGAAACCTTGGTGGAAGGTATATTAGCGGCCTATGATAATCAAATGGAAGGATCTATCTTGGATGTATGTACAGGTCCTGGAACTATTCTTTTATCCCTTTTACACTACATGCCCCATATGAAGGGGGTGGGTCTGGAATTGTCTCCTAAGGCCTTGGTTCTTGCCCAAGCTAATGCGGATCAACTCGGATTGGCTGATCAGGTAGACTTGCGTGAATCCGATATGTTTGCCGCCTTAGCCCCTCATGAAAGCTTTGACCTCATCCTTTCTAATCCACCTTATATTACCAGTGAGGAGATGAAAACCCTCTCTGCCGATGTCCTGAATGAACCGTCTATGGCCCTTTGGGGTGGTGAAGATGGACTCGACTTCTATCGGATCTTGGCCAAGGAGGCGCCTAACTACCTCAAGGCAGGTGGGCTCTTGGCCATGGAAATAGGTCAGGGACAGGAAGAATCTGTGGCCCAACTCTTACAAGCAGAGGGGACCTATGAAGATATTTCCTACTGGAAAGACTTAGCTTCTATTAATCGTGTTGTCCTTGCAAAGAAGGTGAACCTATGAGTAAATC
>CAKPUJ010000020.1:0-26784 GCA_934191645.1 uncultured Veillonella sp.
GACTATTTCTGGTATGAGTGGTGGCCAAGGGGCTCAGTTACTGGGTCATGGGCCACTTCTCCTGGGAGACCTGGCCTATAAGGCTATGACCTACGCCATCCTAGTCAATGAGGCAAATGCCAAAATGTTCCGCATCGTGGCCTGTCCAACAGCAGGCTCTTGTGGGATTTTACCGGGCTGTCTACAAGCTTTAAAGGAAACTCATGAATTGAAGCAGAAGGATTTACGAGATGGCTTTTTGGTGGCTGCTGGCATCGGCAATGTCATCATGGAACGAGCCTGTGTAGCGGGTGCAGTAGGGGGGTGCCAAGCAGAGGTTGGCACGGCAGCTGCGATGACAGCTGGTGCAGTTACTTCTATCCTAGGGGGAACGGCTCAGCAAATTGCTTCAGCCCTAGCCCTTAGCCTTAAGAATGTATTGGGCTTAGTCTGTGATCCTGTGGCAGGCTTGGTAGAGGTTCCTTGCGTAAAACGGAATGGGATTTTTGCAGTGCAAGCCTTAACAGCTGCAGAGTTGGCTCTAGGTGGTATTGAAAGTCAGATTCCTGCCGATCAGGTGATTGATGCGATGAATGCTATTGGGCGAGCACTACCAGAGGCCTTGCGAGAAACCTCGACAGGGGGTCTGGCAGTCACGCCAAGGGCTCGAGAAATAGCACAAGAACTATCAGATCAGTAAGGGGTAAAGCCTAGGAAGAAGACCTTATGTGTTCTAGAAATACCTCTTATCTTTACTACTATCTAAGACATCTTAGATATACTAAAAAGACCTACTAAGGAAACATCCTTAGTAGGTCTTTTGCTTTTAGAAAATTAGTTAGGGGCTAGCATCCTTAAATCCGGATCCGTTTATAGATGATAACGACTAAAAGGATAGCTACCGATACGAGGGAGACGAAACCACCAGGGGCTACATTAAGTTCATAGGATCCATAAATCCCTAAGATCATAGCCATAAAACTAAAGGCTATGGAGTAGAGGAGGGTGGACCTAAAGCCCTTCTTGAGTTGGAGGGCGGAGGCTACTGGCAAGGCAATCATGGCCGACAGGACCAGGACCCCTACAATTTTGATGGAGATGGATACAGCTGCAGCAATGAGGATAGCGAAGATATAGTTGATGAGGTCAACTTTTACATTGGCCACTCGAGCAGCTTCCTCGTCATAGGCTATGTAGAGAAGCTGGTTGTAGAGGAAGTAGAGAATGGCGATAGCGATAAGGGTTAGCACAGCAATGGAAATCATATCTGTCATGTTGACTGTTAGGATGGAGCCAAAGAAGAAGGCATCCGCATTGGTATGGAGCAGACCCGATGAGATGAGGGTGATGGCCGTACCGATGGAGAGGGAGAGGACGATGGTCAAAATGAGGTCTAGGTGGTGGGGGAAGAACTTGCGAAGAAATTCGATAATGGCCCCACAGACCGAGGTGAAGAGGAAGGCGCCTATGATAGGATTGGACTTGCATAGGAGACCAAGGGTAATACCTGCCAGAGAGGCATGGGACATAGTATCACCAATCATGGAGGATCGGCGAAGAACCATGAAGATGCCGATACAAGGGCAGAGGAGGGAGATGCAAATGGCCACAAAGAGGGCATTTTGCATAAAGGTGTAGGCTAACATATGAACGACCTATTCTCCAGACAGGAATTCTTGTACATAGTGTTCTGGTGTACAAAGGTGGCCGTGTCCGGTGTGAATGTGATAAATGGAAGTAGAATTACGAAGGGCTGCATCCAGGTTGTGCTCTACGGACATAATGGTGATGTGCTCTTCCTGATTCAGGTGTTTAAGCAAGTCGTAGAGGTATTCCTGGTTGTGGCGGTCTATGCCCGTGGATGGTTCGTCTAAGATGATAAGGTCTGGATGACCTATGAGGGCTCGGGCTATGGTGATTCGCTGGGCCTGACCACCAGATAATTGGCCGATGAGTCGGTCCTTGTAATCCATCATATCCACAAGCTTGAGGACCCTGTCTACTTCGGAGGCATCTTTTATATGGAGAATTTTACGGTAGGCGTTGAGTACCTCCTTGACGGTAATAGGAAAACCCGCATGGGAAAAGTCATTTTTTTGCGACACATAGCGGATCTTTTGGGTTCCTACCTTAATTGAGCCAGAATCGGGCTTTAAAAAGCCAAGTATGAGGCGGACCAAGGTGGATTTGCCACAACCGTTATCCCCCATGATGGAGATGTAAGCTCCGTCTGCCACAGTCATGTTGAGGTGGTGGAAGACAGGATCTTTTTGGTTGGGGTAGGTAAAGGAAAGATCTTGTATTTCAATCATAGTAAAAGCATGTCCAATCTTGGTACAATAGAAATAATCACATAATCTATTATATATATCTCGTGGCCTATCTGCAAAACTTTATCATTTGTAAGGCTGCGTGAAAGGAAGTGAAAGAACTATGCGTAAACTGATTTTGTTTATGATGTCCTTGCTTTTAGTGGCTTTTTTGGCCGGCTGTGGAAAGGGGTCTGGTGCCGATTCCAGTAAATTGGAGGTGGTCACTACCTTCAATGCCATGACGGAATTCGTCAAGGCTGTAGGGGGTGACAAGGTTACTGTTCATACCATTATTCCTGATGGGACGGAGCCGCATGACTTTGAACTCAAGGCGGACGATGTGAAAGCCATTGCTAACGGTAAAGTCTTGGTCTATAACGGCTTTGGTATGGAGCCATGGATTCATGATGCGGTAGAGGCATCCGGAAACAAAGACTTGGTTCAAGTAGAAGCGACTAAGGGTCTTACCCCTCGTCCTTCCGATGAAGAGGACCATGAAGGGCACGACCATGATAAAGCTGGTCATGACCATGGCAGTGTAGACCCTCATGCTTGGCTCAGCCTCCGCAATGCGGTTGTAGAGGTGCAAAATATAGCCGATGGACTGGCTAAGGCTGATCCTGCTAATGCAGACTACTACCAAGCTAATGCTAAGGCCTATATTAAACAACTACAAGACTTAGATGCTGAGTATAAGGATAAATTTACAGCCCTTCCTAATCATGAGTTCGTGACGGGCCATGAAGCTTTTGGCTACCTTTGCCAAGACTATGGACTTAAGCAAGAATCTGTAGAGGATATGTTTGCAGAAGGGGAACCAAATGCAGCGCAATTGGCTAAGTTGGTAGAATTTGCTAAGGCTCACCATATTAAAACTATTTTTGCAGAAGAAATGGCTTCGCCAGAAGTGTCCAAGACCTTAGCTAGTGAAGTAGGGGCTCAAGTAGAAACCCTCTACACCATGGAAAGTGGGGAAGATGGGTTGTCTTACTTAGATCGCATGAAATCTAACCTAGATAAGATTTATAAGAGCCTTCAATAATAAGGTATATATTGTCATACTAGGGCAAAAGAAATATAATGAATAAGTTCTGTAAAGTTAAAATTTAATAAAGGGAGGCACTTTGTGGAAAATAAAAGAACCCTACAACGGGGCCTTAAGAATCGCCATGTGCAATTAATTGCTATTGGCGGCGCCATTGGGACAGGTCTCTTTCTAGGGTCTGGTCATTCTATTGCCCTAGCTGGCCCATCCATCTTATTTGCCTATATGATAACCGGCACCATCTGTTTTTTGATGATGCGGGCCTTAGGTGAATTGTTATTATCCAACACCAATTACCATACTTTCGTGGAATTTATCCAGGAGTACATGGGAGATAAGATAGCCTTCATTACAGGCTGGACCTATTGGTTCTGCTGGGTATCGGTCGCCATGGCGGATATTACCGCTGTCGGTATGTATGTCCAGTTCTGGTTACCCCATATACCCCTATGGGTACCGAGCGCAGTCGTTTTGGTGCTCTTAGTTCTGATGAACCTCTTTACGGTTCGTCTCTTTGGGGAATTAGAGTTCTGGTTTGCCTTAATTAAGGTAGCTGCTATCGTAGCCCTTATCTTGGTGGGGCTTTACTTCATCATCCAAGGGCATCCAACCACTAATGGGGTGGCATCGTTTACCAACATTTGGTCTCATGGGGGATGGTTCCCTAAAGGCATTTCCGGCTTTATCCAATCCTTCCAAATGGTTGTATTTGCCTTTGCCTGCATTGAAATGGTAGGCCTGACGGCAGGGGAAACCAAAGACCCTCAAAAGGTTTTACCAAAGGCGATTAACTCAATCCCATTGCGGATTATCCTCTTCTATACTTGCTCCTTGGCGGTTATCATGTCCATCTTCCCATGGGATGTGGTTAACCCTAACAAGTCTCCATTTGTAGAAGTTTTTATGACTGTAGGTGTCGTTGGGGCGGCCTCCTTGGTTAACTTCGTGGTCTTGACCTCGGCGGCCTCGGCGGGTAATTCAGGGATTTTCTCTACCAGTCGCATGCTCTATGCCCTAGCTAAGAAGTCCCACGCGCCAGAGTTTCTGGAAAGCTTAACCCGTAAACACGTACCGGCTAACGCATTGCTCTTATCGGCCTTAATTATCGGCTTGGTCATAGCCCTTCAGTATGTATTGCCAGAAGCGATCTTCGTTTTGATCTCATCTATTGCGACCTTCTGCTTCCTTTACATCTGGTCTGTTTTGGTCATCTGCCATATGCGCTACCGTAAGCGGAGACCTGATCTAGCAGCTGTATCAGTTTACAAGATGCCGCTCTTCCCTATACTCAATTACTTAGTATTGGCCTTCTTCGCCTTCGTTATCGTTACCTTGGCCCTCAATCCGACTACACGGGTGGCCCTCTTCGTAACGCCTCTCTGGTTCGTTCTCCTCCTCTTGGTCTATCACTTGCGGACAGTCAATGATAGTCATCCTGTGGTGGATAATGAAATGACCTGTGCCCTCAATGACTTGGAACGGGATCTTGCCCATTCCTTCCATGCCATGTATGACCGTTTCCCAGAGGCGGTACAATTGGCCTACAAGGATAACCGAATCGTAGCGGTTAACCCACCTATGCATGCCTTACGTAAGCCTGGTGACTATTACACTATGCCGAGTGGGGATGGAGATTTTGGCAACCTCTTGAAACAGGCCTTACAAACTAGGCAGACCCAATGGGCCCAACTGCCTGCTAAGGCTGATGGACAGATACCTGTAGCCTATTGGATTCCAGTTCCTGACCATGAAGACTATTATGTTCACTTTGTAATGGGCATGGTCCCAGATTATTCAAAGCCTAATGAATAGAATTAGTGAGTTTATTAGGGATTATATAAGTGATATTTAAATAGGACATTTGAAGTCATAATAAAACGTCTAAGCATGATTATCATGCTTAGACGTTTTTGCATTTAGCTAGTTTGTAACTAGTTATGTAAATAAATTTTTTTAAGCTAAATATACTAGTTTAATTTATAAGAGAATCGTGAAATGTTAATACTTATCAGCGAGTTAGTTACATATAAATTTATAGATATATTACACAACGTGCATAGTTAGTATAATATGAAACTAATTATCATCTTTACACATAGTAAAATGATAGTATAATGAATACGTAATAAATAAAGTATAAACTTTATTATGGAGAGGAGTCTAGTTATGAAATCTAAGAATGCATTGCGCTTGGCTGTGCTATGCGCTGTAGTCTCTGCATGTTCCGTTCCTGTAATGGCTGCACCAGCCACTAATCCTCCTGGGCAAGGTCCAGGGGTTGCTATTGGTACTGGTTCTAGTGCCCAACGTGATGGGGTGGTAGCCATCGGTAAAAATGCCCATACTAACTATGCTGGTGGTTCTGGTTATGCCAATGTGAATGGTGATGTAGCCATTGGTGAAAATGCCACTACTCACAGCTATTATGACCAATCTGGTTCTGTAGCTATTGGTAAGAATTCGTATGTAGAAAATACCATTGGTCAACAAGATAAGCTCTTTGCCTTTAACCAAACTAGCTTTGGTGGTTTTTTGGGCTTGGGTAGCCTTCCACAACAGCCAGATAAGGTTATAGCAGGTGTTGCAGTCGGTAATAATGCCTACGTTAGGTCTGGTGGTACCATGATTGGTTCCCATAATTATCGTGGCCAAATTGGCGATATTACAGTCGATACTGATTCCTATAATACCATCCGTAAAACTGGACTAGGTGTATATTCCACAACCATTGGTGGTAATAGCTTTACCAATGGTACGGTGGCGACTAACTCTGGCGCCCTTAATGTCATTTCTAGTGATTATGATGGAAATGTTGCTGGCAAAGCAACTAAAAATTTTGGTGCAACCATCAATGGCACCTTGAACTCCATTGAATCTGCTACATCCAGTGATAATAATGCTGGCATCGCTAATGCTGTTGTCGGTACGGCCAATAGAACGGCTAATTCTAATGGTACTTTAGTATTTGGTGCAGGTAACGAGATTACTAACTCCATAGCTAACATCGACAGATCTTCTATGTCTGGTAGTCCATTTGGAGGTCCAAGCTCTATTACATCCATGGCCAATAAGGTAAGAGCTGCTGTTAAAGCAAGTAATTCTGGCGGTGCAACCATGGCTTTTGGTGGTGGCAACAAGGCAGATTACACCTTGCGGACGGCTATGATCGGTGTCAATAATACAGTGACAGGGACTTCCGGTTCTGAAGCATCGGATAACTTTGTAGTTGGTTTTAATAATACGGGTACTAATGTACAAGGGACTACTATAATCGGTTCCAACCGTACTGCTACAGGTACTGAAAACTCTATCATTATGGGGGCTGCTACTAATCCTACGACAACTGCAGTTAATAATGCAGTCGTGTTAGGGACAGATGCTAATGTTACGGTGGCTGGTGGCGTTGCACTTGGTGCTAACTCTATCGCCTCCCGCGGTGCTAATGAAGCATCTGGCTATGACCGTTCTATCGATGGTCCTTCTAGCGATACATCTTCTACATGGAAACCAACTGATGCGGCTGTTTCCGTTGGTGATGGTACTACTCATACGCGTCGTATCACATCCTTGGCTGCGGGCTCTCAAGATACAGATGCCGTAAATGTTGCCCAATTGAAGAAGGTAGTTGCTGATTCTGGTAACCAAAATAACATTATCAACAACCGTATCAATAAGTTAGATGGCCGCATGGATAAGGTGGGGGCTGGCGCTGCTGCTTTGGCTGCCTTGCATCCATTGGACTTCGATCCAGATGCTAAATGGGACTTTGCAGCAGGCTATGGTAACTATGCTGGGTCTAATGCTACCGCTATTGGTGCTTATTACCGTCCTAACGAAGATGTGATGCTATCTGTCGCTGGAACTATGGGTACTGGTGAAAACATGGTTAACGCTGGTTTATCCCTTAAGTTTGGCGGTGTAAAGGGTGTATCTAAATCCCGTGTAGCTCTTGGTAAGGAAGTGCTTGCCTTGAAACAAGAAGTAGCTGAATTGAAAGCTATGTTGGGCGCACAACCTGGTTTAGCTATCCAAGGGGCTAACCGCACTACCGTATTCCCTGATGTGCCTTCTAATCATTGGGCTTACCAAGCTGTTCAAGGGTTAGCTGATAAGGGCCTCGTAGAAGGTTATCCAGATGGGACCTTCGGTGGCGATAAGATGATGACTCGTTATGAATTCGCCTCCATCATTTACCGAGCTGTACAAAAGGGTGCTCTTGTTGATGAACGTCTAGTCAAGGAATTTGGCCCTGAACTTGCCTTGTTCCGTGTCGATACAGTTAAGAAAGACAAGGCTGGCAACCCTGAAATTCAACGGGTTCGGGTAAACCATCAAGAAAAGGCTCATAAATAATAAGTCATAGGAAACATTGAGTTTGTAATCTATGTGAGCATAAAAAGAGATCCATCTCTTAGGAGATGGATCTCTTTTATATTACCAGACAAACATGCCAAGGAGACCAGATTGAAATCATTTATAAGTGTGGTTACAATTAAACTATGGAATTATTGCAAAGAGAAAAACTAAGATATTTCTAGGATGGATGTTATCGCTGAGGCTAGTGTGTAAGTCAGCGGAGAGGAGAATAGAATGGATCAATTGAATGCTAATAAGGCAGTTGTCTTGTCTTCGGGAGGACTTGATTCCACCACAGCTTTGGCTAAGACCGTGGCGGCCTTGGGTAAAGATCATGTATTAGCCCTATCTTTTTTTTACGGCCAACGGCATGATAAAGAATTAGTTTCCAGTCAGAAGGTAGCTGACTATTATGGGGTTAAGCACATCACCCTAAACCTAGAAGGGGTTATGCAGTTTTCTAATGCTTCCCTCTTGAGCCACTCTACCCAGTCCATAGAGGAGACTTCTTATGCAGATCAAGTGGCAGCCAGTGAGAATGGAAAGGTGGCCACCTATGTGCCCTATAGGAATGGGCTCTTCCTATCGGCAGCAGCCTCTATGGCTATGTCCCTTTGCGAAGATCCGAAGGACCGAGCCCTAGTAGTCATCGGAAATCATGCTGACGACTATGCAGGCAATGCTTATGCTGATTGCAGCCCAGAGTTTATTGAGGCTATTAAAAAGTCCATAGAGCTAGGGACCTATGGCCAAGTGTCCGTCTATTCACCCTTCCGCTTTTCCAGCAAGAAAGATATTGTAAAAGAAGGGCTAGAACTTAAGGTTCCCTATCAGTTGACCTGGTCTTGTTACCAGGGAGGGGACCAACCTTGTCACCTATGTGGAACTTGTCGTGATCGGGAAGAGGCCTTTGCAGCTAACGGGGTTGTTGACCCTCTGAATGCTGACTAGTGCCAGTTTTATAGTCTCATAGATTTGTCAGGTAAAGAAAAAGGTTAGTCTCCGCTAAGTAGACGGAGACTAACCTTTTAGTGAGTAATGGGAGTTTTATATGCTTGCAGTTATTGTCAATACCCTAGCCATTGTGCTGGGGTCCATGATAGGATTGTTCTTTCAGGCGGGGATTCCTAAGCGGGTATCAGATACCATGGTGCAAGCCATGGGCCTCTGTACTATTATTATAGGCCTACAAGGCGTTTTGGTGGAGTCTCACATATTACTTATGATTCTAGCACTCGCCATAGGCACTATGATTGGATCCTTCATGGACTGGGAAGGCCATGTTAGGGCCTGGTCTGAAAAATTGCTAGCCCGCTTTGTGGGCCAAGGGCAGGCCGCTAGAATTGCCAATGCCTTTGTGACG
The DNA here is from genome assembly GCA_934191645.1 of uncultured Veillonella sp. Classification (GTDB taxonomy): domain Bacteria; phylum Bacillota; class Negativicutes; order Veillonellales; family Veillonellaceae; genus Veillonella. The sequence goes on from CAKPUJ010000020.1 coordinate 9,056, forward strand.
GGCTGCCTCATTATGAATGTAGGAGCTATGGTTATCGTAGGCCCTCTGCAAGCAGGTCTTCTAGGGGATTATGATATGCTCTATACCAAGTCAATGTTAGACTTTGTCATCGCCATTATGCTGACTGCCCTTATGGGGATAGGGGTTATGGCATCTGCTATCATGACCCTACTAATCCAAGGTGGCATCGAGATCTTTGCCACGTCCCTAGTTGCCATTTTGTCCGATCAGATGATAGGGGAAATCTCATGCGTGGGGTCTTTAATTATCGTAGCGGTGGGGATTAACATGATGAAATTGAAAGAACTTAATGTTTTGAATTTTGTTCCAGCCTTGTTTGTGGCGCCTATATTGGTGGCCTTAGGAAATTACTTAGGACTATTGTAAGCTTTTTGCCTTTTTATTGCTGATATACTAGGCCTGTGATGCCATCTACTTGGTTGCCCAGGTTACCCAAGCTACCGTATCTTCTGTTTGGTTGTAAATCTTTCCCTTTTTGGCAAGAGGGGTAATAAGCTCTCTAATTGTATTCTTCATATCCTCCCTAGGGCCCCATCCATTGTTGTGGAGGCGCATGGTGAAGTAGTCCACTGCCTGATCAAGTTCCAGCACTTCTGTTTCGGGAACCACTTTGTATTCGATTGTCACATGTTTGCCTATATTCTGTATTGTAGACAGGCATGAATCTACCTTATCCCTCCAAGGAAAGGCGTCCTGGCCGAAAAAGTATTCAGATAGCATATCTACGGTTTGGTCCTTGCGAGCGGAAAAGGCTACCCAGAGGCACTTGCCTTTACTGGCCTTGTGCATGGCCAAGATATTGTCTGGGTCAAACATGATGGGACAGAAGATACTATAGGTCAGATCAAATGTCTGGTTCCACTTTAAGTCTTGTCGTGTTTGATCAGACCAAGGAGCGATATACAGGTCTAGGGATAGACCCTCTTGGTCAGCCAACTGTTTGGCCCCATGAATCATACCATCTGATAGGTCAATGCCGGTAGCCTGGTAGCCCTGACGGGCTAGGCCTAGGGCGTAGTCGCAGACGCCGCAGCCGATATCTAAGATGGAACTCCCCGTAGAGGGGAGGAGGTCCTGATTCTTGACGAAGGAAAGGAAGTCTGTTACTTGCTGCTTTCGATCTTCTCGATTATGCATAGTGACGAAGAAGGTAGACCGGTTATTCCAGGCATCTTGTTCGTCCCGCCACATTTCGTCTATATCTTTTGTGAGTTGGTGAATTTTTGTTGTCATAGTATAACTCCTTATTGCATGTGCTAGGTTATAGTTATAAAAATTAATATAGAAATCTAAGGGATCAGCATTATTTAGGTTAAGTACCTTAGTGGTCCTGCCTAGGTTAGGCACTTGAGTGGTCCTGCCTAAGTTGTGTGATCGTATTACGGATCTTATAGGGGCCCTAGACTAAGTGTAAATGATTTTTTCTATTTATGGTGTTTCCTCGGTCACATAAAAAAATAAGGCACCTCATAAGAAGTGCCTTATTTACCATGGTGCGCCTAGCAGGATTCGAACCTGCGCACCCGGTTCCGGAGACCGGCGCTCTATCCCCTGAGCTATAGGCGCATGAATTACTTTCAAATTATATCATAGAAGAGGGTCTTCGACTAGAGATTTAAGAAAATGTAATTATACCTATTTGGTCATTGTAGATTTTAAGATTAGAGTATATGATATAAATAATATATATAATTTTTTATAGTATTATTAAATCGTCTATATGACTCTTAGAGAGGTTGATGACTATGAAAACAATGCTCGCTATCGTTCTTGCTCTTGGTGTGTTGATTGGTGGGACTACCGCTTTTGCTACCTCCGATCAAGGTCCTTTGGGTTTGCGGTCTAACTCTAGCAGCCAATCTTCCTATTGCCAAACCGGTAATTGTGGGAATCAAAAATCTGCTAACTATGTAAGATCTTCTCAAGGGAATTGCCCAACTGGCAACTGTCCTACCAATGCATGTCCAACAGGTAATTGCCCTACCAATGCATGCCCTACAGGTAACTGCCCAACTAATGTGAATGGCGCTTGTCCAACAGGTAACTGTCCAACAGGCACTTGCCCTACTAATGGTGGTGCTTGTGCTACAGGCAACTGTGCAACTGGTGGTTGCCCACGCTAGGTCAATCAGATCTTTACAATAGAATCATTGTGATAAGGAGCTGTCACCTATTTGTTGAGGTGAGAGCTCTTTTCATTAAGAACTCATTGTAAATCAGTATGATAAGCGTATTAAGTAACTTTTGGTAATGTGCATTGAGGAGGTCTTATGGCAGATACGATATACGAATGCCCTTATTGCCATTCTGATCATATCCAATCTTATAATATTGCCTATGCATCTGGTATATCTGATGTGCAGGGGACTACGACTGGTGTGGGTGTAGGCCTTCGAGGTGGTCTTGGTGTGGGGATTGGTCGCACCGTAGGTACACAGCAAACGGCCTTGTCCACATTGGCACAGCCACCAGTCAAAAAATCTGTTGTTACATATTTTATCAAGTGGTCCTTCCTCCTATGGATAGGCATGGCATTTGCGGTAGTTATTATTGGAAGCAGTCATGAAATCTGGCCTATGATATGGATGCTATTGGCCTTGGCCTCTATCATTTATAATACCTATAAACGCTATACTTGGAATCGAGATAGCTATCCAAAACTGAGAGAAGAGTGGGAACATACCTATGTCTGCCTTCGTTGTGGTAATTCCTTCCAATTATAAATTGTATATAGACCAATTCTAGTTTTATAGAAAATGGCAACAAAAAACTCCCAGCCTAAGCAGGGAGTTTTTTTAGTATTCTTATTGAAGAAGGATTATTAAATCTCCTTTTCGTGGTCAATGATGTCCTTACAAGCTAAGCAGGCAGGGCAGTCACAGAATTGAGCACCATGGGCTTTAATGTCCTTAGCGTGGTCTTCCATAGCCTTAGCCTTGTCTGCCCCAAAGAGGTCTGCTGCCATAGGGGAACCCATAAAGCCGATAGTTTCATCGATGAGGGCGATGTTTTGCTTTGCCACAGAAACCAATTCTTTTGTCAATTGTGCTTGTTTGTCAGTGCCTTCAGCAGCTAGCCAAGATTTAGCGAATTCTTTGACTGTTGGATTACTGCTAGGGGCGTCTAAAAGGGATTGCACTTTTAATTTTAATTCAGTATGTGTCATAGTGAACCTCCTAATATCTATTGATACCTATATTATAGCCTCGTAGTTTAGCTTGTAAAGAGGGACATTGGGGCCAGTGTGGTATTATAAAAGAGTATAATTCGTATACGATACAAGTATGATTCTTATATTACAGGAGAAGAATATGAGCTTATTAGATGATATTTTACAGCATAATAAAGAATACGTGGAAGATCAAAATACAGGCTATGTGGATACGGATACTAAGTGCAGTAAGATGCCTAGCCGGCAAATGGCCATCGTTACCTGTATGGATACCCGCTTGGTTAACTTTTTGGAGGACTCCATGGACATCGGTCGTGGAGAGGCTAAAATAGTCAAGACTGCGGGGAACTGTATTACTGGTCCTTTCGATGGCGTAGTACGTAGTCTCTTGGTTTGTATCTATGAACTAGGTGTTAATGAAATCTTTATCATCGGTCACCACGAGTGCGGTATGGCTAAGACTACAGCTAAGGATTTGACGGAGAAGATGTTGGCTCGTGGCATCGCACCAGAGGCCATCCATATGGTTAAGCGGGAGATGGAACACTGGGCAGATGGCTTTACCCATCCTGGTGATAATGTAGAGGAAACGGTTGATGAACTCCGCATCAATCCGCTCATTCCTAAGGATGTGCCTATTCATGGGCTTCTCTTCCATCCACGCACAGGGGAGATAGAAGTGGTTGTTAACGGCTATGAACACCTAGCCCAATAGGGTATATATAGAAAAAAGACCTAGGAAATCCAAGTTTGGAATTCCTAGGTCTTTTTCTTATGCTAAAGCTTTATCGAAGACGGCCTTGATGTAAGCCTTGGTTTGGTCGTAGCTTTCACCAGGTTGGGCCTCGTATTGCTTGTTTATGTCGAACCACATGTTAGGGTAGTATTCAAATGGGTGAGTTTTAAAGAGTTCTGCTGCATCTTGGTCCTCTACCCAAGTGATCTTGATGTCCTTATAGCTAGGGTTTTCAGCTTGGAGTTCTTCAATAGCCTTGAAGGCATTGTGGCAGTAAGGGCAGCCGTTGAGATGGAAGGCGAGGATTTCTTTCATAATGTGTATCCTTTCATTTATTTAGTAAGGGTCTGTAGTATAATAAAAATCATATTTTGGCCTAAGGCCAGAAAGCATATCGAAAATTATGCTTATATTTTATTATAGCAAAATGAGTCAATAGGAGGCACTATGATTACAGGCGCGAAATTCCTCGTGAAAGCCCTGCAAGCAGAGGGTGTAGAGAAGCTATTTAACTACCCAGGGGCAGCGACAATCGATATTATGGATGAGTTGTATCAACAGGATGCTATTGACGTCATTTTGCCTCGCCATGAACAGGCGGCTGTTCACGCTGCTGATGGTTACGCACGGGCCACCGGTAAGGTTGGGGTTTGTATGGTAACCTCTGGGCCAGGAGCAACCAACTTGGTGACCGGCATTTCTACGGCTAATTCTGATTCTGTACCCCTCGTATGCATCACCGGCCAGGTGGATATGAAACTCATGGGTAATGATGCCTTCCAAGAGGTGGATATTGTTGGTATTTGCCGCAATATTTGTAAGTATGCTATCACCGTAAGGGACCGCAAGGACTTGGGAACCATCCTCAAGAAGGCCTTCTATATCGCTCGCACCGGTCGGCCAGGACCAGTCTTGGTGGATATTCCTAAGAATATACAAAAGGACTTGGGGACGGAAGCGTATCCAGAATCCATCCAAATTCGGGGCTACAAGCCTAACGAGACCGTTCACGTAGGACAAATTAAGAAGGCTGTTACCGCTATTAGCCATGCTAAGCGGCCCCTCTTTCTCATTGGAGGTGGCGTTAACATAGCTGGTGCTAACGAGGCCTTGACTCGGTTGGTCGACAAGACAGGGATTCCTGTGGTTACTACCCTTATGGGTAAGGGTGGCATTTCTTCTCGTCACCCTCTCTATTTGGGGTCTGTTGGTATACACGGCGGTTATGCCCCTAATTGTGCTATTAATGATGCAGATGTTCTTATTTCCGTAGGGACCCGCTTTAATGACCGTATTACAGGTAAGCTGGAAACCTTTGCCCAACATACAAAGATCATCCATATCGATGTGGATGCAGCGGCTATCTCTAAGAATATCACTGTTGATATTCCTATCGTAGCGGATGCTAAATTGGCTTTAGAAACATTAGATGAGTATATGAAGCCTATCGATTGTAAGGCCTGGGCCCATGACTTGCAGGCCCTTAAGAAAGAGTACCCCATTGAGCAGACTGGCTATAAGGGGGTTACGCCACAGGCTGTCATTGACTACATCAACAACCACTATGATCGGCCAGTAGTATCTACAGACGTGGGGCAGAACCAATTGTGGACTACCCAGTTTTTAGAGGTCGAGGGAGGTCATCAGCTTCTGACCTCTGGTGGACAAGGAACTATGGGCTATGGCTTACCGGCTGCCATTGGAGCTCAATTTGGGTGTCCTCAGGCACATGTCTTCTGTATCTCCGGTGATGGGGGCGTGCAAATGAACATCCAAGAGTTGGCTACAGCTGTTATTAACCATCTACCCCTGACTCTCATTATTTTAAACAATGGCTACTTAGGCAATGTGCGCCAATGGCAGCAGCTCTTCTATGACAAGCGCTATGCCTGCACCCGCCTCTTAGATAAGGAGGCCCCTCACATTGTGACCCAAGCTTATATTGATTCAGGTGATTTCCACTATGTGCCGGATTTTGTTAAATTAGCTGAATCCTATGGAGCTAAAGCTATGCGGGTAACAGATCCTAAGGATATTGCTAAGGCTTTTACCTTGGCTGATGGCAACCAAGAAGGGCCAACAATCTTGGAATTTATCATCGAAACGGAACTCAATGTCTTGCCTATGGTGCCAGCCGGCAAGTCTTTAAAGGATATGTTGTTAGAGGATAAGAAGTAGGAAGGAACTCATATGGAATTAAAAGAACGTTGTATCTCCGCCTATGTGGAGAATGAAATTGGCGTATTGGCCAAGATTTCTGGCCTCTTTGCAGGTAAAAATTATAACCTGGATACCCTTACCGTAGGGGTGACGGAAGACCCTACCATATCCAGAATGACCATTTCTTTGACCTGTGATGGACAAACCTTCGAGCAAATTATCAAGCAGCTCAACCGGTCTGTTGAGGTTATCAAGGTTATCGACTTTACAGATATGGCCATCCATAAAAAGGAACTCCTATTTATCAAGGTTAATGCCTGTAAGGGCGGGGATAAAGAAGAAATTTTCCGCATCGCTCAAACCTTTGATCTTAAGGTGGTGGACTACAATAAGAAGTCAGTCTTGGTTCAATGCGTAAAGACAGAGAAGAAAAACAATCAAATGATTGCTCTCTTTGAAGAGCTCTTTATCAATCGCATTGAAGTTGTCCGCGGCGGCAATGTGGCTATCGAAGCGTTGGCGTCAGCGGACTGTTAAAGGAGCATTCAGGATGTTTAAGAATATCAATAAAAAGTTAGTGGCCGGGATTATCATCGCCTTTGCTGTAGGCGGTGGCGTGAGCTATTGGGGTTCACACATGGGTCCGGATGGGGTCATATCGACCTTGGTTACCAATGAACAGTCCTACAAGCGGGAGTCTGTCAGCGGTGATCGTAATACGTATGTTGTTAAGGCTGTAGAAAAATCTGGTCCTGCAGTTGTAGGGATTTCCACCAAGGTCTATCAACGAGATATGTTTGACCGAGCTGTTCCTGTAGGAGAAGGTGTGGGCTCTGGTGTTATCTATGATAAGGATGGACATATCATTACTAACTACCATGTTATTGCCGGTTCTAATGGGACCGTTCGGGTATCCTTATCCAATGGACAGGAGGTAGATGGAAAGGTCATCGGCGGTGACAAGCAAACGGATCTAGCGGTTGTTCAAATCGATCCACCTAAAGACATTCAACCAATTTCTTTAGGATCCTCTGCTGACCTCCATGTGGGTGAGCCAGCAATTGCTATTGGTAATCCATTGGGCCTTGAATTTAAGGGGACCGTTACGGTCGGTGTCATCTCTGCCCTCAATCGGACCATTGATTCAGCGGGTCAACGATTCCCACTTCTCCAAACAGATGCAGCCATCAATCCGGGCAATTCTGGAGGAGCTCTCCTCAATGCAGATGGCCAGTTGATTGGTATTAATTCCGCCAAGATTGCTAAGGAAGGGGTAGAGGGGATTGGATTTGCCATCCCTATCGACGAGGCTAAGGCCGTTGTGGATGCCCTCATCAAATATGGCAAGGTAGTCCGTCCTTACTTAGGATTGGGCGCTATCGACAAAACAGTAGCCCGGGAATATGGCTATAACTTTAGGGGCCCAGGCCTCCTCATTATGAAGGTGGACGGCAATGGACCAGCCTCTTCCCTGGGCCTAAGCCAGGGTGATGTACTGACGGAAATCGATGGAAATGCTGTTAATAGTCTTATGGACCTTAAAGAAGCCCTTGATAAACACAAGCCTGGCGAGTCTGTTACGATTACCATCAATCGGAGTGGGCAATCCTATAAAGCCACTCTTCAGCTAGGAACTAGCAACTAGGAAATAGCAAGTTATTTTGAAATAATATGCATAAAAAAGACTGCTACAAGAAAATCTGTTCTTGTAGCGGTCTTTTTATGTTAAGAGGTAATTTTGCTTAATTTTAGAAAATGTTTATGAATAAATAAAAATAAAATATTGCATAAAAATTAAAAATAAAGTATTATTTATACGTAGTTGATGAATAAATATTTATATTATTCACATGTTTAGCTAATAGATAGTTGAGACAGGAGGCCAAGGCCATGAAATTTAAAAATCTCATAGAAAAAGCAGTAGCGACCTATATGGATGATGTGATTGCGTGGCGCCGCCATATCCATCAACATCCAGAAGTATCAGGGCAGGAAAAAGAGACCTCTGCATATATTCAGGGGGTCCTAGATAGTTTAGGCATTCCTTATAAGAATGATGTCTTCCAGTATGCTGTCATCGGGATTATTCAGGGGGCCAAGCCTGGTAAGACGGTAGCACTTAGGGCTGATATGGATGCTCTTCCTATCAAGGAACAAACAGACCTTCCCTTTAAGTCTGCCAATGACGGTGTCATGCATGCTTGTGGCCACGATTCCCACATGGCCATCCTCTTGGGGGCGGCAGCTGTTCTCAATAGTATGAAGGACCATCTCTGTGGGACTATTAAATTGGTCTTCCAGCCAGCAGAGGAGGAAGCCCTTATTAATGGTGCTAAGAATATTCTGGCCTCTGGAATCTTAGATGATGTAGAGGAAATGTATGGGCTCCACGCTTGGCCAGATATTCCTGTAGGCAAGATAGGCTTCAAGAAGGGGAATCTCATGGCTGCTTCTGACCACTTCTACGTTCACATCAAAGGGAAAGCAACCCATGGGGCCTATCCTCATCAGGGGAAGGATGCCATTGTAGCTGCAGCGAATTGGATTACCGCGGTAGAATCTATCGTAGCTCGTGAGACCAACCCTATGGAAAATCTGGTCTGTACTATCGGGGTTTTTAATGCAGGTCAACGGTACAATGTGGGCGCTGAAGATGCCTATCTAGAAGGGACCTGCCGGACCTATGCGCCAGAAAAACGGGATTATATCGAGGCTCGTTTGGGTGAAAGTCTTAAGGCCTTGGACCTCATGTTTGGCACCCAGTCTCAGCTGGATTACAAACGGGGTCATTCCGCCACCATCAATAATCCGGATGCTATCGACTTTATGGAAGGTGTAGCTAAGGAATACCTAGGTCCTGAAGCCATTGATCACCCACAATTTCCATCTATGGCGGCGGAGGACTTTGGCTATTATACCCAAGCTATAAAGGGAGCTTTTCTCTGGTTAGGTACGGGTTTTGAAGGAAATCCAGCCCTCCATAATGCGTCTTTTACCATCGATGAAAGCATCCTAAAGACAGGCGTGACCCTCATGGCTGGCGGCATAGCAGAATTGTTAGCACCAGGGCAAGCAGAAGCATAAGTAAAATAGATAATTTTCTGATATAAATAGACAAGAAAGAGGCTCCTTATGAAATCCCTTCACCATAAAAACTTTTTGACCCTACTGGACTATAGCCCAGAAGAGATTAATTACCTTATAGATTTAGCAGCTCAATTAAAGGCTGATAAAAAAGCAGGCAAGGAAAAGCCTTGTCTGACTGGTAAGAACTTTGCCTTAGTTTTTGAAAAGGACTCCACCCGGACTCGCTGTGCCTTTGAAGTGGGCGCTGCTGATCAGGGTGCCCATACCACCTACTTAGGTCCTTCGGGATCGCAAATGAATAAGAAGGAATCCCTTAAGGACACGGCCCGGGTTCTTGGCTCTATGTTCGATGCCATTGAGTTCCGGGGCTATGCGCAAGAGTCCGTAGAAGACTTGGCAGCCTATTCTGGCGTGCCCGTATGGAACGGTTTAACCGATCTGGACCATCCGACTCAAACATTAGCTAACTTCTTAACCCTTAAGGAAAACATTCAAAAACCACTTAAGGATATATCCTATGCTTACGTAGGCCATGGGCAATCCAATATGTGCCACGCCCTTATGATTGGTGCCGTTAAGATGGGGATGGATTTCCGCCTGATTGGCCCTAAACAATACCATCCCGCCGGCCCTATTTACGAGCAATGCCTAGCTATTGCCAAGGAAACAGGGGCTAGTATTACCGTTACAGATGATGTGGAAGCTGGTGTTAAAGGCCTGGATGTCATTTATACAGGCGTTTGGGTAACCATGGGTGATTCCTATGACATGTGGGAAGAGCGGATTAATACCTTTAAGCCTTACCAAATTACTAAGGATATGTTGGCTATGACAGGCAACCCTCAAGTCAAGTTTTGCCACTGCCTACCAGCTTTTCATGATACACAAACCCAGGTGGGTAAGGATATCTTCGAACGCTTTGGTATGAATGGGATTGAAGTGACTGATGAGGTCTTCGAGTCAGATGCGTCCTTAGCTTTCCAGGAAGCGGAAAATCGCCTTCATACTATCAAGGCCCTTATGGTGGCCACCTTTGCCGATTATGAAAGCCTATAAGAGGAGTTGTGATTATGATTAAGAAAAAAATATGCATCGTAGGACGAGAGGGAACTACGGGCTTACGAATTGATGAACGCTTATCCCAAAGGGATGATATTGAAGTCTTACCCATCCCAGAAGATAAGCGTAAGGACCTAGCAACTATTAAAGAGGTGGCTAGTAAAGCAGATTTAGTTTTCCTTTGCCTGCCAGACCAGGCAGCTAAAGATGTGGTGGAGGTGTTGAAAGACCTGTCCTGTAAGGTTATCGATGCCTCTACAGCCCATCGGACAAATTCCGATTGGGCCTATGGATTTCCTGAATTAGGGCCAGACTACCGGGAACATATTGCTCAATCCCGCTTCATTGCTAACCCCGGTTGCCATGCCTCTGGGGCTATTGCCATCCTGGCTCCCCTTATTAAAAAAGGTTTAGTGCCAGCTGACTACCCCCTGACAGTGCTCTCTCTTACGGGTTACTCGGGAGGCGGTAATAAAATGATAGCCCAATATCAGGCTATGGATAGAGGCTCTGACCTCTGTGCCCCTCGTCAGTATGGGTTGGGACAGTCCCACAAGCATATGCCAGAAGTCCAAGCCTTTACAGGCCTAGTTGAGCCGCCTATTTTCCTACCTGTCGTGGATGATTACTATGCGGGTATGGAAACATCCATTGGCTTTCACCTATCTCACCTGAAGGGGATAAGCCTTCAAGATATTTGGCAGGCCCTCCAAGATTACTATGCAGGGTCCAAGATTATCAAGGTGGCGCCTTTTAATCTAGAGGAGACCAATGGACTCTTCTTAGGGGCTAACCAGGCCGCTGGTCTCGATACCATGACCCTCTATGTATCGGGTAATCAAGATCGTGTTTTAGTTCATGCTGTTTTTGATAACTTGGGCAAGGGGGCCTCGGGAGCAGCTGTCCAATGTATGAATATAGCCCTAGGCCTAGCGGAAGAAACGGGACTAGTTATATAGAAGGAGACGAATGACATGAAGCATATCGATAATGCCACGCGGGCGGCCCTTCTGACAGCAGCCGTCCCTTATATCAAAGAGTACACAGGTAAGGTTGTGGTCGTAAAGTACGGCGGCAATGCCATGACCGATGAAAATCTTAAAAAGTCGGTTATGAAAGATCTTCTCCTCCTCAATCTAGTGGGGGTTAAGGTCGTTCTCGTTCATGGAGGGGGGCCTGCCATCAATGAAGCTTTGGCCAAGATGCAGGTTGTATCCCAGTGGAAGGATGGTCTACGTGTAACGGACCAAGAAACCATGGATGTGGTGCAAATGGTTTTGGCAGGCCAGGTTAATAAGGGTTTAGTGGCCAATTTAGTGGAATTAGGTGGCAAGGCTGTGGGCCTTTGCGGTGTGGATGGTCATATGATCAAGGTCCATCAAAAGGACCCAGAATTGGGTCTAGTAGGGACTATCGATGAAATTGATACGTCTGTTGTCATGTCCCTCTTAGATCGGGGCTATATCCCTGTGATCTCTTCCTTGGGCTTAGATCAGGAAGGGCGGACTTACAATATCAACGCCGATACAGTAGCGGCTAAATTAGCTGGCGCCTTAGAGGCAGAGGCTATGATTGCCATGACCAATATTGATGGGGTCATGGCAGATAAGGATGACCCATCTAGCCTTATTCCTCATCTGACCCTAGAAGAGACGCAAAAGCTGATTGACGAGGGCGTCATTGCTGGGGGCATGATTCCCAAGGTAGAATGTTGTACCTTGGCCATCCAAGATGGGGTGGAAAAGGTCTTTATTATAAATGGTGAAATTCCTCATGCTATATTGATCGAACTCTTGACCAATGAAGGCTTGGGGACCATGTTCGTCAAGAACCCTAAGGAGTAGAAAGAAGGTATAGTATGTCTGATATACAAACACTTGATAAGGAATATGTGGCCCATACCTATGGTCGTTTTGATGTGGCCTTTGTAGCTGGTAAAGGCTGTCATTTACAAGATGAGTCTGGCAAGGACTACATCGATTTAGGCTCTGGTATTGGGGTTACTGCCTTTGGGGTAGATGATGATGTGTGGGCTAAGGCTGTGACAGACCAAGTGCATAAGCTTAACCACGTATCCAACCTCTACTACACCCAGCCGCAGGTAGAATTGGCCCAAAAAATTTGTCAAAAGACTGGCATGAAGAAAGTCTTCTTCTCTAATTCTGGGGCTGAATCTAATGAATGCGCCATTAAGGCGGCTCGTAAGTATTCCCATGACAAGTATGGGGAGGGCCGTCATACCATTGTTACCTTGGTTAACTCCTTCCATGGGCGGACCATTGCTACCCTGTCCGCTACAGGCCAGGATGTCTTCCACCAAGATTTTGGTCCTTTTGTAGAAGGTTTCATTCATACTCCAGCTAATGATTTGGATGCCTTTAAACACTTGCTAGATAGCAATGAGACTATCTGTGCTGTTATGCTAGAGCCGATCCAAGGGGAGGGTGGCGTTATGCCCCTCGATAAGGAGTTTGTAGAGGGAGTTACCAAATTAGCCCAAGCCAAGGATATCCTAGTTTTGGTAGATGAAGTCCAAACTGGTAATGGCCGGACGGGCAAGGTCTATGGCTATATGAATTATCAAATTCACCCTGATATTGTATCCACCGCTAAGGGCCTAGCCGGTGGCCTTCCTATGGGGGCTACTATGTTTAATGAAAAGACGGAAGCTGTCTTGGGCGCTGGCAACCATGCTTCCACCTTTGGTGGCAACCCTATCTGTGCAGCCGGTGCCATTACCATCATGGATCGGTTGACGGACGAGCTTTTGGCTTCTGTAGTGGCTAAGGGGGATTATATCAAGAAAGAATTGGAAGGGGCTCCTGGCGTTAAGGGCTTATCTGGCTTTGGCCTTATGCTGGGGATTGAAACGGATGCCAATCCACGGTCTATAATCGATGCCTGCTTAAAAGAAGGCCTAGTTGTTTTATCTGCCAAATCCAAGATTCGACTCTTGCCAGCCCTTAATATTCCCCAAGAGGATTTGGAAAAAGGCATTGCCATCCTCAAGAAGGTTATTGGAGACTTGGCTAATGAATAACCAATTGGGCTTATAAGGTTCGATAGTAATCTAGAAGCTCGAGTTCTTATAAGTAAAAACCTACTTCCCAAGGAAGTAGGTTTTTTTGTAGATATTTTATATACATAGTAAAATGGTAGGTATATAATGAATGAGTAATTGAGTTAAGAGATTTACGAGGTTTATTATGAAAGATATAAAAGTACTCATTGAGGATTATAAGGACTATGTTCGCAATTTGCGCCGAGACTTCCACCAACATCCTGAGTTATCCAATAAAGAGTTTGAAACCACAAAGCGAATTGCAAAAGAACTCGATGCATTGGGCATTGAATACCAATTAGATACAGATCGCCACACTGGTTTAGTGGGAATTATCAAGGGCAATAAGACTGGCAAGACGGTGGCCCTCAGGGCTGATATCGATGCCCTTCCTGTTGAGGAACGGACAGGCTTAGACTTTGCCTCTAAGAATCCTGGGGCCATGCACGCTTGTGGCCATGATGGTCATATGGCTATCCTCTTAGGGGCGGCCCGTATGCTCATGGATAACCGCGATCAGTTGGAGGGTACCGTTTATCTGGTCTTTCAACCAGCGGAAGAAACTGGCTTAGGTGCTCCAGATATGCTAGCCTTTGGGGACTGGTATCAAAAGACCGATACCGTCTTCGGTGGGCATGTATGGTCTGGCCTTGATGCGGGTTTAGTATCGGTTGAGGCGGGCCCTCGTATGGCCTCTTCTGATGTCTTTGATATCCATATCCAAGGGAAGCAAGCCCATGGAGCTCAACCCCAAACGGGTGTGGATGCCCTAGTGGTGGCAGCTGCTATGGTTATGAACTTACAAACCATCGTATCCCGTAATATTTCTGCCCTAGATTCAGCGGTCCTTACCATCGGGGCTATCCAATCGGGGACTGAGTGGAATATCGTCAACGGAGAAGCTACCATGAAGGGGACGGTCCGCACCTTTGATAAGGCTAAGCGGGATGAGATTATTGAACACATGAAACAGATTGTGGAACATACGGCATTAGCCTATGGAGCCACAGCTAGGTTAGACTATAAAAAGTGTGTTCCTCCAACTATCAATGAAGAAGCCTCCTCAGCCTTGGCAGAGCAGGTGGTAGTAGAAACTTTGGGGGCGGATAAGCTCGTTAAGATGCAAAAGGTTATGGCCGGGGAGGACTTTGCTAACTTCTTAGAAGGTAAGCCTGGCTGCTTCGCCTTTATTGGCGTCCGTAACCCAGACTGCGGAGCCATTTATGACCATCACAATAACAAGTTCAACATGGATGATTCCGTCTTGTCAGCAGCCTCTGCTGTCTATGCTCAGTATGCTATCCAATGGCTGCGGGAGCATAAGTAAATCTTCTATAGAGGTTTACAAGATAAAATTTGGTGCTATACTGAAAAGGTAATCACCGACGGGTGATTACATCTATAAAAGGCCCAGCTCGTAAAGGCTAGCCTTTACAATTACATAAGGCGACGGGGAGCTGACTCAAGTCGGCTGAGAGGAGGCATAAGCCTTGACCCATAACCTGATTTGGATAATGCCAACGTAGGGATGACCACAGAAATTAAAAGGGGGTACCACATTGGTACCCCCTTTTTGCAGGCTATAAAAAAGGCCCTCCCAGAGGAGGGCCTAAGGCTTATCAATTAACGGTCGCCATTGAAGATGGAGTTTTTAACGATTACATAATCCACTTTCTTGATGGCTGTGAGGTTGTGACCACCAGCGTAGGAAATAGCGGACTGCAAGTCTTGTTCCATTTCTGTAAGGGTGTCGTAGATAGAACCCTTAGCAGGGAGGTAGAGTTTTTTACCTTCTACGTTTTTCCGTTCACCCTTTTGGAATTCGGAAGCGGAACCGAAGTATTCCTTACGTGCTTCGCCATCGATCATGACAGTTTTACCTGGGGACTCGATATGGCCGGCGAAGAGGGAGCCAATCATAACCATAGTGGCACCGAAGCGGATGGACTTAGCGATGTCGCCATGGTCGCGGATACCACCGTCAGCGATGATCGGTTTTGTAGCCGCCTTAGCGCACCAGCGAACAGCGGCCAATTGCCAACCGCCAGTACCAAAGCCGGTTTTGAGCTTGGTAATACAAACCTTACCAGGTCCAATACCAACTTTAGTTGCATCAGCGCCAGCGTTTTCCAATTCACGTACCGCTTCTGGGGTACCGACATTGCCCGCGATAACAAAGGATTCAGGCAAATGTTTTTTGATGTGTTTAATCATTTCGATAACTGCATTGGAATGGCCATGGGCGATATCGATGGTGATGTATTCAGGTGTTAGCCCTTCTTTAGCTAATTGATCAACAAATTCAAATTCTTCCGGTTTGATACCGATAGAAATGGAGGAGATGAGACCTTTAGACTTCATATTTTTAACGAAATCGAGGCGTTTTTCTGGTTGGAATCGATGCATAATGTAGAAGTAGCCAGCTTTTGCTAAGCCTTCAGCCAATTCTTCATCGATGATTGTTTGCATGTTAGCAGGCACAACAGGAAGTTTGAAGGTGTGCTTGCCGAGTTTTACTGTTGTATCGCACTCGCTACGGCTATTTACGATACATTTGTTAGGAATCAATTGTACGTCTTCATAGTCGAAAATGTTCGTTGTGTTAATCATGATGTTTTCTCCTTAAATAGGACCGCCCCAAATTGGGCCTGTAATAGTGTAACTTATATTTATTATTTTAGCAAATAGTTTTATATTCGTTCGTTTATGGCTCGCTAAATAGGAGTAGAAAAACATAAATATTCGATATTATTTGAACTATTAAAAAGAAGGAGTATAAAATGTTCGTAAAATCTAATAAAATGCTTGTAGAAGCGGGTATGTCCATTGCCATCGCCTTTGTCTTGCACCTTATCACGCTCTTTCATATGCCACAAGGAGGCTCTATTACAGCGGCCCACTTAGTGCCTCTCTTGTTCTTTGCCTTCCGCTGGGGTGGTAAAGCAGGGATGACTGTAGGTTTTGTTTATGGCTTGGTACAATTCCTTTTAGGGTTTAAGTTCTCCATCCATATTGCCTCTATTTTCTTGGATTATGGCCTTGCTTATGCCATGATTGGGGTAGCTGGTTTCTTTAGAGATTCTAAGGCGGGTTTGTTCTGTGGGACATTTGTGGCTTGCTTCCTCCGCTTCTGCATAAGCGTTATTTCTGGGGCCGTCATTTTTGGGTCCTATGCTCCGGAGGGTACTAATCCATGGATTTATTCTATTGTCTATAATGTTTCTTATTTGGGACCAGACTTTTTGGTGAATGTCATCGTCCTCCTTTGTATGTATGGCCCTATTAAACGGGGCTTGTCTAAGATTAAATAATACCCTGCTAGGACCTAGCTTTTAGGCTAGGTCCTTTTTATATGTGAATTCCCTCATTGTAGAGGCTATTAAAAGAATATATTTTTACTATATAATAGTAGAGAATTAGTTTTTGTATGCTTAGGATCCTAGTGATCTGACATAGTTAGTAATAAATTATAATAAGCAAATATATGAGTGGATAGTAAGTGAGAAGTTAAGCTATGGCTAAGGGTATGAGAGAGACGGATAGTAAGCAAGGTCTGGTCATTTTGACCGGTGGCTATAGTCAACGGATGGGCCGAGATAAGGCTTTCTTGCCCTGGCAAGGACAGAGCCTGCTGCGCTCAATGGTTGATAAGGCTCGCCGTGCAGGATATAGAGATATTATTATTTCCTTTGGCCCAAAGGGAGACTGTGCAGAGGTACCAGAATGGGTTAAGCTAGCTGTCGATATTCAGGTAGTTCATGATCAGAAACGTTGTGGTCCATTGGGGGGGCTTGCGGCTGCCTTTGCCCTAGGCCAATCTGATCACTATGCAGTCGTGGCAGTGGATATGCCCTTTGTGGATTTCGGGCCTCTTTTGGCGGCAGATAATTCCCTGACTGACCAAGTGGATGCGCTCCTTATGCGGGGGGCTAAGGGTTGTGAAGAGCCACTCTATGCCGTATATAAGCGCTCCTTATTGGGGTCTATCTTAGCAGCTATTGAAAGCAGTGATTGGAGTCTTCGGGCTTGGCTTTCAACTATCTCTTATAAGACGTTTGACTTAGCTAGCAATAGCATGGCGGTTACTAATGTTAATACTCCCAATGAATATAAACTGGCTACTATGCGGGCCCTTAATGCGACGCGAAAGGTTCCGGTTATTAGCATAGTTGCAGCCTCTCGCAAGTCGGGTAAGACGAGCTTGGTGGTTAAACTGACGCAAGCTTTGACGGCTCGAGGCTATCGAATAGGCTTAGTCAAGAGTGATGGTCATGGTTTTACCATGGATCGGGAGGGGTCCGATACGGACCAAGCCATGAAGGCTGGTGCACAAGCCGTGGCCATAGCAGGGCCTCAAGAATACGCCCTACGGGTTAGGACTGCTGAGCAAGCCTCTCTTTACGAATTGACACAGGGCTTTGAGGGCTTAGATC
>CAKPUJ010000021.1:0-26582 GCA_934191645.1 uncultured Veillonella sp.
GTAGTTAAGCTCGTAAACGCCGAAAGTACTTGGCTGGTGACGGCCTGGGAGGATAGGAAGTCGCTGATTAAGCAAAAGAGACACACCAAACGGTGTGTCTTTTTTATTATATATACCTAAATGTAGAGTCCGACCAGGCCTTGGCCTGGGAAAGGTAGGGTGTGAGCTAACAGAGGAGCGTAGCGACGGATGGGAGCCACACATCACCTTCATCCGAGCGTAAGATTTCGCAGCGCGAAATCCCCAGCGAGGAGTGATAGGAAGTCGCTGATTAAGCAAAAAGAAAAGGGTCTACCGAAAGGTAGGCCTTTTTCTTTTTGCTAGTATTGGACTGGTTATCTACTGAGAGCCGTCACCAGCCAATCTTGCCGGAGTATTCTTTGTACTGTTAGATGTAAGGTCGGCCTGGTCCGCAGAGAACCCCGTTTATAGGAGCATAGCGAAGCATAAACGGGAGTGAATCGCGGAGTTCGTCGCGTAAGGTTTTACTGAGTAAAACCCACAGAGACGAACAGCCAACATAGCTTAGGGGAGAAGGATAGATAAGGACTTGCTGATTAAACTAAAAGGACACACCGAATGGTGTGTCTCTTTTATTATATATATCGAGAGATAAGATACTATCATCCTATCATGGCATTAATTAGTAAGACTCCAATTAGACCACAGATAGATGCTATTGTAGACATAAGGGTCCAAGTCTTAAACATGTCCTTTAGGCTTAGACCAAAATATTCTTTTACAATCCAAAAGCCAGGATCATTGACGTGAGAAGCTATGGTTGAACCTGCTCCGGTGGCTAGGGCTAGAAGGGCTAAATTAACATCATGATTACCTAGGATTGGCATAACGATACCGATAGCCGATAAGCCTGCAACTGTCGCAGCACCTAAAGAAATTCTTAGGATAGCTGCAATAGCCCAAGCAAAAATGAGTGGAGATACGGATGAAGAGGCAAAGAGTTGGTTGATGTAATCGCCTACCCCTCCTGCTAAGAACGTTTCCTTGAGAGCGCCACCAGCGCCCGTGATGAAGAGCATCATAGAGATGGAGGCAACCGAACTAGAAAGAGCGTTCATTGTTGTCCTCATGGATTTGCCCCGTAGTACAACTAGGGTGAAAATGGCGAAGAGGAGGGAGATAATCATGGCCCCGGACGGGGTGCCAATAAACTCTATGTATTGAACGATGAAATGGCTTTCAGAAATATGCCATAGGTTGGCTAGCGTGCGAGCAATCGTAGAGGATATTATGAGGATTACTGGTAGTAGGGCTACTAAGAGTGAAAGTAAAAAATGGGGGCGATCCTGATCACTCCTGATAGAGGCATCTTCTTCTTCCGAGTGACTGCTTGGTCTGGTAAAGGTTTGCGGAGAGACCTTAGCTATGAGACGGCTAAATAGATTGCCCGTAATGTAGACTGTTGGTATCGCTATAGCAATACCATAGAGAAGAACGCTACCAACATCAGCACCATATTCAGTAGCTATGATGGTTGGTCCAGGATGTGGTGGGAGAAAGCAGTGGGTTGTTAAGAGGGTGGCTAGCATAGGGAGACCCAACTTGTAAGGGTTGATGGAAAGTTCTTTAGCTATGGAGAAAATAATGGGTAGTAGGAGAACTAGACCTACTTCAAAAAACATAGATATCCCTATGATAAAAGAGGCGGCGATGATAGCGCCACGAATGTGCTTGGCACCGAATAATTCTGTTAAGCGCTCCGCAATCTGTTTGGCTCCACCACTGAAGGAGAGGACGCGACCCAGCATGGCACCGAGACCAAAGATTAAGGTAATGTGGCCTAAGGTTGATCCCATTCCTTTTTCTAAAATAGAAGGAACGTTTTCTAAAGGGATACCTAAGCCAATAGCGGCTATAGTAGAAACGACGATGAGGGAAATAAAGGTATTGAGCCTCACCACTGATATGAGGATGATGAGCAGAATAATGGCAAAGCCTGTTACAATAAGAGGCATGGAAGATCCTTTCTCTAGATAGAATTAGCTATAGGCTTCCGAGACGAGCCTACAAAATATCACAGTTAGAACATGTAATTTTATATATAATAAACTATAGTAAAGAAGAAGTTTATTTCAGTAAGAAATTTTACTAATTTTATTATATCGAAAAAGATAGATTTAATAAATAGAGACTATTAGAATTAAAAGGCTGACTTAGATAAGGTCCATTAGATTTAGTAAAGAGAGGTAAAATCATGTCGACTGAGGTTATTAAAGATCGTGTACTACGAATTGCCATTCTTACTGTATCCGATACGAGGACAGCAGAAACTGACAAAGGAGGCAATCAGGTACAAGAGATTGCTGAGGCCGCTCATTTTGATGTAGTTGCTCGATCCTTGGTCAAGGATGATATGGAAGCTATTAGTAATGTCGTTGAAGGATGGATTTCTGATCCCTCCATCGATGTTATCGTCACGACTGGTGGTACAGGCATTGCCAAGCGGGATGTGACCATTGAAGCGGTCTCTAGCCTATTGGATAAGGAAATACCGGGCTTTGGTGAGCTATTCCGCTACATCTCTTATGTAGATGATATAGGGCTTAGAGCAATTGCATCTCGGGCCATAGCAGGTGTGGCGAGGGATAGTCTTATCTTTGCTATTCCTGGGTCTGTCGGTGCGGTTACCTTGGCTATGGAACGATTAATAGTCCCTCAAATTCCACATCTTGTACGAGAAATTACTAAATAATACCATCCCTAGTAGGGGTGATATAGTATGCGAATTTAGTCATTAATTTATCAGATATGCATAGGAAAATCCTTGTCTTTGCTAGGACTGGTAAAAGTGATTATGCTATAATTAATATACAGTACAAGAGTATGTACCAAAGATAAAAATGATTGCGCAGGAGGACTCCATGGCTTTCAAATTGAAAGGGAAAGAAGAAAAATTCTTCAGCATCTTAAATGATCACGCAGTGCTTTGTCACGAAGCAGGTTTGCTCTTAGTCGATGCTTTTAAAGGCGAGATCGACCCAGATGAGGCCCTTAAAGAAATTAGTAAAAAAGAAAAGGAAGCAGATGAGCTTGTAAATGATACAGCAGAACGTTTGCGCAAGACCTTTATTACGCCAATGGATCGGGAGGATATTCAACTCCTTATTGATCAGTTAGACAATACCATGGATGATATTAAAGATATTATGGATAAGGTGGTTATGTACCATGCAGGGAACCCATCTTCTGGGGCCATTCGTATGGCGGAAATCGTTGCTAAGTGCGGTAAGCATGTAGCTAAATCCATTTCCTATATGGGATCTTTGAAGAAAAACCATGTTAAGGTAGAAGCTCGTGGTAATGAAGTCCTTCGCTTAGAAGAAGAAGCGGATGATATTTATCACGAAGAAATGGCAGCACTTTTTGCTGATTGTAAGGATGCGATTGAACTTATTAAGTGGAAAGAAATCCTTAATGCTATGGAAGATGTTATCGATGGCTGTGAACGCCTTGTAGGGACCTTCCGTCGGGTGGTATTAAAGTATGCTTGATGCCCATTATTTAGTGTGGGCTGTAGTCTTCTGCGCATTGTTATTTGACTACATCAACGGTTTCCACGATACGGCTAATGCGATTGCTACCTCTGTTTCTACCCGGGCTATTTCTCCTAAGAAGGCCATTTTGATGACGGCAGTCCTTAATTTTTTAGGTGCCTTGGTATCCACAGGGGTTGCAAAGACAATCGGTGGTGATATCGTTTTATCCCCTGATTTGATTGATTCTTCCATTATGTGTGCCGCTTTATTGGGTGCCATTATATGGAATTTATTAACTTGGATGTGGGGTATTCCGTCTTCCTCCTCACATGCCTTGATCGGCGGTGTTATTGGCGCTGTTGGCGTATCGGCTGGCTTTGGCGCCCTTAATGAGCAAGGGATTTTGAAAATCTTCCTATCCCTTATTCTTTCTCCTGTAGTAGCCATGGTTGGCGGCTATATTATTATGAAAGTCTTGCTCTTTATCTTTGGTCGTTTTTCTCCTATTGCCCTCAATGACCGTTTTCGAAATATGCAGGTTTTGTCCGCTATTCTTATGGCCTTTTCTCATGGCTCTAATGATGCCCAAAAGGCTATGGGGATCATTACATTGACCCTCTTATCAGGGGGCTATATTTCTACCATGGACGTACCGACCTGGGTTAAATTGGCCTGTGCCACTTCTATGGCTTGTGGTACAGCTGTAGGTGGGTGGAAGATTATCTCCACCATGGGGACTAAGATTTTTAAAATGGAAACCATTAATGGTTTTGCTGCGGATTTGAATTCTGCTTTGACCATATTTACTGCTACCTTCCTCCACTTGCCAGTTTCTACAACTCATGTTGTATCCGGCTCTATCATGGGGGTTGGATCTTCTAAACGAATTAAAGCCGTTAATTGGGGGGTTGCACGGTCCATGGTTATGGCCTGGTGCGTGACCATTCCACTGTCGGCCATTATGTCAGCCCTCATCTATGAAATTGGTCACTTCCTCTTCTAGGAAGAAAATACAGATTAGAATGAAACAGTCTTCGCTTTTGCGGAGGCTGTTTTTTATTGATTTTTCAAATGTCCACTAATTTTGGATAAATTTAATGTTTACTATTGCGGTATATTTTAGTTTGTACTATACTCTTTGTAGTAAACATAAAGGCCTTATGAACTACTGGAGGAACTCATGAAGTTGAATCAAGCAACGGACTATGCTTTCCGTATGGTTTTGCACATGTCCATGATGCCTGAAGGCTTCAAGATTACCGGCTCTGAATTAGCAGGTGCAGAAATGATTCCTGAGCGTTTTTTGCTCAAGATTATGCGCATGTTGATTCAAGCGGAAATCATGCAGTCATTTAGGGGTGTCGAAGGGGGCTTTGCCCTCAAAAAAAATCCTAAGGATATTAATTTGCTCGACGTGATTCGGGCTGTAGAAGGAGAAGCTTACTTGCAACGCTGCCTCTACGATCCAGAATCCTGTAATAAGTCTTGTATGGGGCACTGTGCTGTTAATGAAGCTATGGCTACTATTCAAGATGAGCTGGCTAGCCACCTGAGAGAGGTTAACTTTGCTGATTTGGCTGAGCGAGAAAAGGAAATCCAAGGGATTACCTCACTTTGCGCTTGTGGTAATTTCTAAGTAGCTTATATGTTTTAATCTTATTCGTTGTTGCACGTAAGTGCGTGAAGGAGGATGCAGCATGTTAGATGCAGTATTTCTTGCTCGATGGCAATTTGCTTTGACATCGATTTATCACTGGCTCTTCGTACCACTAACCTTAGGTATGACAGTGTCCATTGCTGTGATGGAATGGTTCTTTGTTTCCACCGGCAAAGAAATTTATCAAAAGATGGCTAAGTTTTGGGGTGGTCTTTTCCTCATCAACTTTGCTATGGGTGTTGTTACTGGTATCGTACAAGAATTCCACTTCGGTATGAACTGGTCTGAATACTCTCGCTTTATGGGTGATATTTTCGGCGCTCCACTAGCCTTGGAAGCCCTGACAGCCTTTTTCCTAGAATCTACCTTTATGGGGGTTTGGATCTTCGGTTGGGGTAAGCTATCGGCTAGGGCCCA
Organism: uncultured Veillonella sp.; assembly: GCA_934191645.1. Taxonomy (GTDB): domain Bacteria; phylum Bacillota; class Negativicutes; order Veillonellales; family Veillonellaceae; genus Veillonella. Next base: position 5,572 of record CAKPUJ010000021.1, read on the forward strand.
TGCCATTGTGGCAACCTTGGTTGCCTTGGGGACCAACATCTCTGCCTTCTGGATTTTGACAGCCAACTCCTTTATGCAACATCCGGTAGGCTACGCTATTCGCAATGGCCGTGCAGAAATGGAATCATTTGCCACTATCCTTCAAAATGGGTACTTGCCAGGTCAATTTTTCCATATCACCTTGAATGGTGTATTTACTGCAGGCGTTGTTATTTTCGCTGTATCCGCTTTTAAATTACTCAAGGATAAAGAATCTGAGTTTTACAAACGATCCATTAAATGGGGGCTCACCATTGCCCTTATCGGTGGCATCTTGGGTGCTGGTGCTGGTCACTTCCAAGGGCAGTATATCGCTAAGGTACAACCTATGAAAATGGCTTCCATCGAAGCCCTTTGGGAAACTGAAAATCCAGCTCCATTCTCCTTCGTTGCTAATATTGATGAAGCTAACCAAAAGAATACATCTGCTATTTCTGTTCCTGGTGGCTTGTCCTTCCTCGTTCATGACTCCTTCCAAGGTGAAGTTAAGGGGATTAAGAACCTACAAGCAGAAGCTGTTGCTCAGTATGGCCAAGGGGACTACATCCCAGCAGTTACACCGATTTTCTGGTCTTTCCGTGTGATGGTTCTCTCTGGTTCTATTATGCTTCTCGTTGCCTTGATTGGCCTTTGGAAGGTTCGTAAAGGAACCATTACTAATAGTCGTTGCTTCTTGAAACTTATGCTATGGATGCTTCCATTGCCTTATCTTGCTAATTCTACCGGTTGGTTCGTAGCAGAAGCGGGCCGTCAACCTTGGTTGGTATATGGGTTGCAATCCACTGCTGATGGTGTATCTAAGGCTGTAGCACCAGGTGAGATCTGGACCACTATCATCGGTTTTACAATCATTTATATTATAGCCGCTATTGCTGCTCTTTACTTGGCCGTTCAGCACATTAAAAAAGGCCCAGAAGGCCTTCATGCGGTAGATGTAAAAGAAAAAGAGGAGGCTAGATTATGGAACTAATTACTAATAACCTCAATGTAGTCTGGTTCATTCTCGTGTTCGTTTTGTTCGCAGGCTTCTTCCTTCTGGAAGGTTTTGACTATGGTACAGGTATCCTCTTGCCATTTACAGGTAAATCCGATATTCAACGCCGCCAAATGATCAATGCTTTGGGACCCGTATGGGACTCTAACCAAGTGTGGATGATTACGGCTGGTGGTGCTATGTTTGCCTCTTTCCCGCATGTTTATGCAACTCTTTTCTCTGGCTTCTACTTGGCCCTCTTTTTGATGCTAGCCGCTTTAATCGCTCGTGGTGTAGCCTTTGAATTCCGTTCTAAGTCTGCTAATCCAACTTGGCGTAAAGCCTTTGATTACTGCATCTTCTTCGGTTCCTTAATCCCAGCTCTCTTATGGGGGGTAACCGTAGGAAACTTGATTCAAGGTACTCCAATTGATGCAACTATGACGTATGTGGGTTCCTTCTGGGATCTCTTGAGCCCTTATACAATTCTGTGTGGGATCGCTTTCATTTTAGTGTTTACTTATCATGGTGGCCTCTTCACAGCGATTAAGACAGCCGGTGAAGTAGCAGAACGAGCTCGTGCAGCTTCTCTTGTGGTGGGCGTTTTCACAGCTATTGGTGCTATTTTGTTGGCAGTAGCTACAGCTATTTTCACAGATATGTTCCATTCTACATTGGCTATCGTCTTCTATGTGGTAGCTGTTGTATGCTTCCTCATCTCTTGGTTTGCAGCGCGCACACGGAACACGAAAACAGGCTTTCTTTTCAGTAGTTTAACTGTTATCATGATTACAGCAGCATACTTTGCAGGCTTGTTCCCTAGAATTATGGTTTCTAGCCTCAACCCTGCTTGGAGCTTAACCATTGATAACGCATCTTCTTCTCCATACACCTTAGCGTTGATGACTGTAGTAGCACTAGTCTTTGTGCCAATCGTATTGATTTACAAGATTTGGACTTACTACACATTCCGCAACCGTGTATCTGAACAGGATTTGCACTACTAATGTGTAGCGATAAGGCATGCTTCTTGCATGCCTTATTTTTTTGATTAGAAAGAGTGACTATGATTAACCCAATCGCTTTTCAGGAGATAAAAAAGCATAAGAAAATATTGTCGTCTATGCTGGTAACGAGTATCCTTAACGCCTTGTCGGTCGTGAGCCAAGCTTGGTTTTTTGCTACCCTTATTGCAGACCTCTTCTTAAAAGATGCAAAGATCGGGGATGAGATAGATGTTTTGATCCCCTTAGCGGTGGCTATTATCATCCGTTTGCTAACATCCTATGGTCAAGAGGCGGCAGCTATATCCTTAGCTCATGCCGGCAAAGTCGCCTTGCGCAAGCGTTTGATTAAGCACCTTAAGGTGGGAGGCTTACAACAGCCGGAATCCCATGGGGATATGATTCATCTCATGACGGATGGGTTGGATCAAATTGAAGCCTATATTTCGCGTTATATACCCCAGATGCTCTATACGATTCTGGTTCCTTTAGTTATGGGGATTGCCATTGTGGATACAGTGCCTTGGTTAGGCTTGATTCTCATTGTTACAGTTCCTATGATTCCTTTCTTTATGATCCTCATCGGTAAACGGGCAGAGGCCATGAATAAGGAACAGTGGGAACGGATGTCACTCTTGTCAGGCCACTTCTTGGATATGTTGCAGGGGCTAACAACGCTTAAGGTCTTTGGGCGTGCTAAAGAACAAATCCAAGTTATTGCCCGTATGTCCGGTGAATTCCGAGATTCCACTCTGAAAGTCTTACGAGTTGCTTTTTTGTCGGCCTTTGTATTGGAATTAATATCTACTGTTTCCACGGCCCTTATTTCCGTTTATATGGGCTTAGATCTTTTGGCGGGCCAAGTGGACTTTTTACCGGCTTTCTTTGTACTTCTCTTAGCACCAGAATTTTACACACCTTTCCGCCAACTGGGGTCTGCCTTCCATACAGGAATGTCTGGTAAGACGGCTTTAGAAGCTATTGGAGCGTATTTAAATAATAAACAATGCCTTCCTAAAGGAGGGGATTTGGTTTTTGCGCAAGATATACAAGGCATAGAAGTAAAGAACTTGTCTTTTACCTATCCTAAAGGGCAACACCCAGCCTTGGAAGATATTTCTATAAGTTTGGAACGCGGTAAGCCCACTATGTTCGTTGGAGAGTCAGGGGCAGGTAAATCTACTTTGGCTCATCTTTTAACGGGCTTTTTGCAGGCTCCCAAAGGGACTATTTTTGTCAATGGACAAGATTTAGACCAGATCTCTATGGACTGGTGGCGAGATCAAATTATATATGTGTCCCAAAAGCCTCACCTATTTAAAGGCTCTTTGCGGGATAACCTAACCTGGGGACAGGATATGCCAGATGAGGATATCATAGCTGCTCTTAAGGCTGCTGAAGCTTACGACTTTGTTATGGCTAAGGCAGATGGCTTAGATTGCCATGTGGGGGCTGGGGGCCTTGGATTGTCAGGTGGTGAGCAACAACGTATTGCATTGGCTCGTGCCTTTTTGCGAAAGGGACAAATCCTAGTACTCGATGAAGTGACAGCTCATTTAGATTTAGCTACAGAAGAGTCGGTAGGCCGCGCCCTTAAACGGCTCATGCAGGACAAACTGGTTTTAATCATAGGTCACCGTTTACAGACTATGGCTTGGGCTCATAAGCTAGTGGTATTCCGTGATGGTCGTATGGATGACCAAGGGTCTTATGAAGATTTACTCGCAAAGAATGGTTACTTTGCGTCTCTTATTAAAGCAGGTGCGGGTGTCTTAGAAGATTCCATCCAAGCTGATAATGTAATCCCAGCAGCTCAAGGGCAGAAAATATCATCCCTATCACATCCTACCAGAAGTAAGAGAATAGTAGATTGGGAGGGGACTGATACCCCTTGGGGCCTTCTATTTAAGGTTCTTAGAAGAGCCCGGATAGCCTTAGTTTTGGCCCTCATCTTTTCCTTCCTTACGGTCTTTATGAACCTAGGCCTCTTGGGCCTTTCGGCTTGGCTCATTGCGACTGCTGCCTTGCATCCGCCATTGGTTGCCTTATCCTTAGCCATTACAGGGGTTCGCTTCTTCGGGATTGCTCGCGCTGTATGCCGTTATTTCGAACGCCTGTTTTCCCATCGTATGGCCTTCCAAGGTCTCTATGGCTTACGGGTTTGGTTTTACGAAAAATTGGAGCCCATCAGTTTACAAGTGTTTAAGTCACTAGGGGCAGGGGATCTCTTAGGGCGCATTATGGCGGATATAGAAACCTTACAATTTTTCTACCTGCGAGTTTTGATTCCTCCTACAGCAGCCTTTATTTTAAGTCTATTGGTAGGGCTTTATTTGGGCCAGTTCTCACTTTGGCTTTGGTTGGTGGTAGGATTTTCCTTCATCATGACCGTCTTGGTAATTCCTGTAAGCTTGGTAAGGTCTACTCATAAGATCTCTCGATGGATTTCGAAACAGCAAGGGCTAGCTAAGGTAGATTTGGCGGAAACCCTTAATGGTATGGAGGATATCATTGCTTACCAACAAATGGATTCCGTTTTTAATCGCCTTGAGAAACGCTTTACCGATATTGATTATAAGAAGTCTAATATCGCAGATGCTACGAATGGGTCTACGATGATCTTCTTGGCAACTGTACAGGTGGCTGTAGTGGCGGCAGCTCTTATTGCAGGAGCATCTATTTCTGGCCTTGAAGCGGGGGTCTATGTGGCAGTTGTTGCCATCATGACCCAAGCTTGGTTTGAGGTCCTTCAACCCATGACTGTGGCTGTTCACCATGGCTATGAAAGTGCCTTAGCTGTGCGCCGCTTGGGGGCCATCGATAAGGCACCGAAAGCTTTGATAGAGCCAGTTCAACCATCCCAAGTACCAAAGGCCTATGACATTGTCTTTGATGACCTTAATTTCTCCTATGAAGATAAGAAGATTTATGCTCACTTTGATCTGACCATTCCAGAGGGGCAGCATCTGGCCATTGTAGGTGGTTCTGGTGCAGGCAAATCCACCCTTTTTAATGCGTTGACACGCTTGTATGACTACCAAGGCTCCATTAAGGTGGGTGGGGTTGAACTTAAATCCCTCCTGTCGGATCAAGGGCGGAGTTTGTTCGGTGTCGTTACCCAGGATACGTATATTTTCCACGCTAGCTTGGAAGAGAATATTCGCTTGGCTAATCCTCATGCTAGTCAGGACCAATTAGAGAAGGCTCTACAGTTTGCTTCTCTACAAGGGCTTATCAGTCGCTTGCCGCAGGGATTAGCAACCCTTGTGGGATCCGGTGGACAGGGCCTGTCCGGTGGGGAACGACAACGAGTGGCTTTGGCTCGACTCTACCTCCGGCAAAGTCCAATCCTCCTCTTGGATGAACCTCTGGAAGGGCTTGATCAAGTCACAAAAGGAGCTATTCAAGAAGACCTTATGACCTTTATGGAAGGACGGACCAGTTTATACATTACCCACCAATTGGAGGGTATTGAAAAGATGGATCGTATTCTCTTCATGGAGGATGGGCATATTGTAGAAGATGGAACCTTTGAACAGTTGATCGAGAAGAAGGGACGCTTCTATCAATACTGTATTTTATCCATGGCTCGTGTATAGGAAAATCTCCCCTCTTAGAGGGGAGATTTTTTTATAAGAGGTGGCTAGATTGATACCTATGAGAGGGGATACGATTAGAATGTGGTATAATTAATTCATTATTGATGAATGAATGAGGAGGGGCTTATGAATCCGTTTTTGGCTAAGGTCTTGTCCTTTGCGCAAGAAGTGCGTACAAAGGACAACGACATCAGTCTTGATCTTAAAACCCCACTCCCTATAAATACTGATCGAGAAATTTATAAACATCAGGTTTTGGCTATAGAGGAGGATTTTATCAACCGCCTCTTACGGGCCCATTTTCATAACCACTGGGCTGTCTATTCGGCCACGGTTGAGTTTGAGCCTAATAATCAAGTGATGTTGACACTGATTACAGCTTGGGGTAATGTGGTCAATTTGAATTTCACAATTGAAGATTTATGGTTTGATGACTATACCACATCGTTCCGTATCCAATTAGATACATCTAATGTGGATACAGGCGGCTTTATCCTTAATACCATCATCCATGCCATGGGTAATTGGCTTATGAGTCTCTTTGGGATTTTCTTCAATCCAGTAGATTTTGGTAAGACCATAGGATCTTGTCGTTTTGAGAAGAATGGTAGTATTCAATTTGATCTTGTGCCAGATTCGCCTGTTCGAAAGATCCTTCCTCTGCCTAAGCGAGAGCTTAATAGCCAGGGGCCTGTCATAGTGGGGAATCCGCGGACGGGTCAATCCGTCTTGTCAGTGGATTCCTACTCCTTCCACGAGCCTATAGAGCGTTTTATCTTGCCAGATATTCCCACTAAGACCAGCTGGCTTAGAACCATTGATGTAGCGGCCGCTCTTTTATTACCTATTGGTGTGTGGGTAACCTTTATTATCCTCCACCATTATTTGCCGGCTGAAACTATACACTTTTCCTTCTCTACCTATTTCTTAATTTCCCTGGGGATTTTTGTCATTTCCTTCTTGGTTATGAATATTCCTCGTTACATTTATATGTATGTCGACTCCCGCAAGAAGTGGAGATCTACTTTTATCCATTCTAATATCAAGATTCAAATGCGTAAGTTACAAAGGCGTATCTTTACCCAACAATCTTGTCTTAAAGAGGGGAGCCAGGCAGATAACTTAGAAAGTCAGGAAAAGATTAGAGACCTTCTTTTGCAAATTCGGGATAAGCGCTTTCTCGCTCAACAGTTAAAATTGGCGGATGATGATCGAGATAGGAAGCAAAAGGTTAAGTTTATTATTGCTTATATAGGCTGTACATTGTTAGAAATGCTTCTTTTAATGCATTAAGTCGAGGGCTGAGTCAAATTAAGGTTAATAAGCCTTTTATGTGCCTATAAAGAAACAGCGGATAGTTGATTAATCAACTATCCGCTGTTTCTTTATAGTTATTATCGGTTGTATTTGGGACCTGGCTTACCTTTAAAGGGATTTTTTTCCGTCTTATAAGGCCATAAGGAGGGACGGCCGTACTTATTGGGTAAGTGACTACCAGGAATGACTAGAAGTACTAGAATGAGAATGAAAAGAAGGCCATATACCAAAACTTCCGTACTAGGAAGGAAGTTATAGTTAGCTGTGTACATAATAAAAGCAGCTATGATAAAGGCAGGGACTGCAAAGAGATCAAAGTCTCGGAAGCGGCCGATAAGGGGGACAAGGAAGAAGGGGAAGAGAATGATATGAGCTAGAAAGGCGCCTATTTGAATGGCCCAGTAGCCCGGTAAGATTTCTACTGCTTGATAAGCAGCTTCTACTAGAGAGGTAAGGAGTCCTAAGGTAATGCAGGCCGAGAAGAAGCAGAGGGTAAATTGAAGGCGGTTCATACGGCCTTTAAAATTAAAGTAGGAGAAGCCTCGTTGAGCTCCAAAGGCCAAAAAGACAGTACCTAGTACACAGATAAGGAGAGTCTTAATGGCAGAAAATACAATGAGTGTATCCATATATGGTTCCTTTGGATAATGTGTGAAAAATTTATGTAGTCGCTTTCTCTATTGTAACAGTTTTTTTGTAAACCGTCATGTTAATAGGCCTTTTGAGTAGTGAATTGATTTCTTCTATTGTATAATTATGTTGATATTCTATGTGTAACTAGGAGGGGGATTTCATGGCTCTATATATTCTTAAACGCTTGGTATCAGCCATCCTCGTCCTTTGGGTTATCTTAACGATTACCTTTTTCCTCATGCATGCTATACCGGGCGGTCCCTTTACTAGTGAAAAAAAATTACCCCCTCAGGTACAAGCTACTATAGAGGCAACGTATCATCTAAATGATCCTCTAGAAAAGCAATATATGGACTATTTGGAGCGGGTTGTTCACTTTGATTTGGGACCATCGTTTCAATATGAAGGCCGGACTGTTAATGATATTATCTATGAATCATTCCCTGTATCCGCTCAACTAGGGCTCATATCACTGGTTGTAGCTCTGGTTGGAGGTGTTTTCTTTGGCGTCCTATCCGCTTGGAAACCTAATTCTTGGATTGATTATGGGGTAAGCTTCTTTTCTACCTTAGGCATATCAGTACCGACCTTTATCATCGGAGCTCTCTTAGTATACTATTTGGGGTTTGTCTTACCTATCTTTCCCGTAGCTCTTTGGAAGGGACCTGCCTATGTAGTTCTTCCTGTCTTGACCATGGCTGCTCAGCCGATGGCTTTTATCGCCCGCTTGATGCGGTCTGAGTTGGTAGAAACCTACAGCAAAGACTTTATTCGAACCGCTCGCGCTAAAGGCTTAAGCCCCCTAACCATCCTCTTTCGCCATGCCTTGGGGAATGCCATTTTGCCGGTAATCACTTATATAGGACCCTTGACGGCCTCTCTCTTGACGGGGTCTTTTGTTGTAGAAACCATTTTTGCAATTCCAGGGCTAGGACGTTATTTCGTAACTTCCATTTACAACCGAGATTATACAGTTGTCTTGGGGATTACTATTTTTTTCTCAGCCCTGATTGTGGTCTTTAATCTCATCATTGATTTGATCTATCCTTTGATTGACCCACGGGTTAAATTAGAAGAGGAGGAAGACTAATGGAATCGCATGATTTCTTGCCTCTACCTGAGAAGGATCGGCACCTAGAAGAGACCTTTAGGCCTCGTCCTTCTGCTTGGCAGCGATTAGCCATGAATAAATTGGCTTTACTGGGGCTTTTTATTATTTTCCTTGTCCTAGCTTGGGCTATTATCGGCCCCTTCCTATCGCCATACTCCTATGCGGATCAAAACCTCTTAGCTACCAATCAGGGGCCTAGCCTAAGTCATTGGTTTGGTACGGACAGCTTGGGACGGGACTTATATACGAGGGTTTTATATGGCGCTCGTATATCCTTGCTTATAGGTATTGTGGCAGCCCTCATCAACTTCTTTATAGGCGCACTCTATGGTGGTATTGCTGGTTTTGTAGGGGGCAGCGTAGACCGTTGCATGATGGCAGTAGTGGATATCCTGTATGGGATTCCTCTTCTACTCTATGTAATTCTACTCATGGTAGTATTGGGGCCAGGCTTAGTATCTATTTTCTTGGCTCTGGGCATAGCCTATTGGTTAACTATGGCCCGCATTGTCCGCTCTCAAATTATGAAAATCAAGACAGAAGACTATGTGACTGCAGCTGTTACTATGGGGCTTCCCAAGTGGCGAATCTTGGTGCGCCATATTTTACCTAACTGCTTAGGGCCTATTATAGTGACAATGACTTTGGCTATTCCAGATGCTATTTTTACAGAAGCCTTTTTATCCTTTATTGGATTAGGGGTAGCGGCACCTATGGCTTCATGGGGTGTTTTGGCTTCTGAGGGAATCAATGCTATGCGGTCCTACCCCTATCGATTACTGTTCCCTGCCGTGGCTATCTCTGTTACCATGTTGGGCTTTACCTTCTTGGGTGATGGTCTACGAGCGGCCCTGGATCCTAAGGAAGGAGGTCGCTTATGAAAGATTTGCTTATTGATGCATCCAATCTATCGGTTATAGTAGATACCTTTTCAGGCCCTCTCCAGGTTGTACGGCACATGGATTTACAGTTGAGAAGAGGGGAAATAGTGGGTTTAGTAGGGGAATCTGGCTCTGGTAAGTCGATGACATTAGCCTCTTTTATGAGCCTGCATGATCCGGACAAGACCCAAACCAAGGGAGACCGACTTCACATTTTAGGGCATGATTGCTTAGCTTTTACAGAGGAGGACTGGCGATTACTGCGTGGCCATCAAGTGGCTATGATCTTTCAGGACCCAATGACGGCACTTAATCCCATCCTATCAATTGGCCAACAATTGATGGAAATCATGCCAAAGGGGCAGGCTAGTATGAGTAAGGCAATAGAATTACTGACTCAAGTAGGCCTTACGGATCCAGAGCGGAGGGTTAGTCAATACCCTTATGAACTATCAGGAGGGATGCGCCAACGGGTAGTTATAGCTATGGCTTTAGCTGGCCAGCCTAAGATACTTTTAGCAGATGAACCAACAACGGCTTTGGATGTGACTACGGAGGCACAAATTCTCTATCTCCTACAGGGCTTGGTAAGAGAAAGTGGCCTTGGATTAGTCTTTGTATCTCATAATTTGCGTGTAGTGAGTCAGCTTTGTGACCGTGTTATGGTTATGTATGCGGGCCAGTGGGTAGAAAAAGGGCCGGTGGAGAATGTTTTTTTCCGACCTAAACATCCTTACACCCAAGCCCTCTTAGGAGCTTTACCCCAAGGGAAACAGAAGGGACAATTGGAAGCTATTCCAGGGCGGGCACCAGACTTGGCTAATCTGCCAAAAGGTTGTCCATTCTATCCTCGTTGCTCGCATGCCATGCAGATATGTGCTCAAGAGGAAGCGCCTATTGAAATCCTTAGTCTAGGGGATAAGGAACATAGTATTCGTTGTTGGTTGCCAGCTTCAGAAAGGGAGTGGAAGCATGAATCACTTGTGGGAGACGGAGGGACTCAATAAAGAATTCTCAGTGAAAAGCTCCTGGTGGAAGCCAGCCCAAAAGGTATATGCCTTACATGACATCAATCTGTACCAAGATGTTGGCGAGACCTTGGGTCTAGTAGGAGAGTCGGGTTGTGGTAAATCTACGTTAGGTAAAGTCCTTATGGGCCTCTATAAGCCTACAGCGGGGCAAGTCTATCTGCAGGGACATACGATAGAGAGCGTAAGAGATCGGCAGCGTATTGTCAAATCTATGCAGATGGTCTTTCAAGATCCTTTGGCGTCCTTAAATCCACGGATGACAGTTTTTGATATTTTAGAGGAGCCGCTTAAGGTCCATGGACAGTTGACTAAGGCGGATCGCTATAATCGGGTGATGGCTACCTTAGATCAGGTAGGTCTTTCAAAAATCTATAGTAATCGCTATGCTCATGAATTCTCTGGTGGTCAACGCCAGCGTGTGGGCATAGCGAGAGCCCTTATCATGGACCCTGCTTGTATCATCTGCGATGAGCCAATATCTGCTTTAGATGTATCTATTCAGGTGCAAATAGTAAAACTTCTGGAGCGGCTCCAGGAAGAGAAAAATATGGCTTATCTCTTTATCTCTCATGACCTTAACATGGTTCGTTATTTGAGCCAGCGTATAGCGGTCATGTATTTGGGGATGATTATGGAAGAGGGACGAGCGGAAGACCTTTATAGTCGGCCATATCATCCTTATACCCAAGCCCTTATGGCCCTTAACAAGCCAATCGGTCCGGGGCAAACCATAGAGCTTGGGCTTAGGGGGGATGTACCAAGTCCTTTAGATCCCCCTTCCGGATGCCTCTTTCATACGCGCTGTCCAAGGGCTAGTCAGATTTGTGGTCAAGTACGACCTAAATTAGTGGATATAGATGGACGGCGGCTGGCCTGCCATCATGTATAAATTGACCTAGAGATGAGGCTTAACTAGTAAGACTTGATAAGTAAGATCCAATTAAAATAAGAATAAATAATAATTTGTGTATTGATAGGACTTGTGTGTAAGGGGATACAATGGATTTACAGATTGTAGGCCAAGCCTTGGCCAAAGAGATTGAAACTTGGATGCCACAAGCTCTCGCAGAGGGAAGGGTATCTTATTATGTGGGGCGCTTGGATGAAGAGTCTCCTATGGAGACCATTGCCGCGCGCCATGAGCATGTAGTTCATGCTGGTGCTAGTATTGTTAAGACCTTGGTTATGGAATACCTTTTTCACTTGGCGCAAGAAGGTCAGTTAGATTTAGAGGACTCCTTATCCATTCATAGGGTTCCTCCTGTAGAGGGGGGCGGTGCTATCCAAGAATTAGTTGGTAACCATGCCTTTACTTACTTGGAACTTTGCCGCCTTATGATGGTTTTATCAGACAATTGGGCTACCAATCTTCTCCTACAGGCCTTGGGCGTTGAGGAAATCAACAGCCGGGCAGAAAAGTTGGGGCTGGAAGTTTTTCAAATCCAACGCTTTATGATGGACAGTCGAGCCCGTAAGGAAGGTCGTGAAAACCGTATTACAGCTTATGAAGTGGCTAAACTTTATGACCACCTTTACCATCTGAAAGACCACTCTGCCTATGGTAAAGAAATGTGGCGTATTTTAGGGCGCCAACAATTTCGCGACCATATCCCTTTTCACTGGGGGGAAGACGTACCCTTCTATCATAAGACCGGCTGCCTAGAGCGGGTAGAACATGATGGAGGCGTGTATATGTCTCTTCATGGGGATTATGTCTTGGTTATTCTTATCAGTGATGTTGACAATGACTTAGCCATTGATGGCTCAGCTCAACTGGGTTATATGATGCGGGAATTTATAGATAACCGCCTACCCCAAGTCTATTAATCACTAGTTGTATATAATGAGGTAGAGGCCATGAATAGGAAAATGATATACCTAATACTTCTTGTGGGACTCGCAGTCCTCCTTGGCCTCATTTGCCTAGGACGGGCAGAGCGGGCAGCAGCGCCAGATCCAAACTTGATTCGCTATGCGTTAGAACAGGAACCAGCAAGTCTGGATCCGGCTAAATCCACAACCTTACCAGAGTCGATCGTAGAACTGCAGATCTTTGAAGGCTTGACCCGCTTGGATAAAGATAATCAGCCACAGCCTGCAGCAGCACAGTCTTGGGATATTTCTCCCGATGGAACAACCTATACCTTCCACCTGCGGAAGGGCATGACCTGGTCTAATGGGGATTCACTTACAGCGCAAGACTTTGCCTATGCTTGGCTGCGGGCTTTGAACCCTAATACTGGCGCTGATAACGCCTATATGCTCTACGCCATTAAAAATGGGGAGGCCTATAATAGTGGCAAAGTACCTGAGAGTACTGTAGGGATTAATGTTCTTGACCAGGAGACCCTAGTGGTGACACTAGAGGAACCAGCCCCCTACTTTTTGAGTTTAACCGCCTTCCATGCTTTTTATCCATTGAATAAGAATGTGGTGGAAGCCCATCCTAAGGATTGGGCTAGTCGGCCAGAAACGCTTGTAGGGAATGGGCCCTATAAGATGACCGCCTGGAAACATAGTGGAGACATGCATTTCGTTAAAAACGAAAGCTATTGGGATGCCAAGTCAGTTAAAACACAAGCTATGTATTGGCCTATTTCAGAATCCTCATCTACTCGGTTGACCTTGGTTGAAGGGGGCGAAGCAGATCTTATGGTGGAACCACCAAGCCTAGATCAAGACAGATTGACTAAGGCTGGCCTCTACAAGGTAAGCCCTATGTTGGGAAATTACTATTATGTATTTAATGTAACAGCCCCACCAGTTAATGATCCGCGGGTTCGAAAGGCCTTATCTATGGTTATCGATCGAAAAGCAATTGTGGATCATGTTATTCATGGGGGTAAGAGACCGGCCTATGCCTTTATTCCACCAGGGATGATAGAAAGTACGACAGGAAAGGATTTCCGTCAGCAAGGCGGCGATTATGTTGAGGAAAATATAGCTCAGGCTAAGGCTCTATTAAAAGAGGCTGGCTATGATAAAGATCATCCACTGCCAGCTATTACAATCCTTTATAATACCAATGAGATGCATAAAGCTGTAGCTGAAGCAGTACAGGAAAGATGGAAAGACACTTTAGGGGTAGATGCTATCCTACAAAATCAAGAGTCTAAAGTATTCTTGGCTAGCCGCCAAGAAGGTCACTATCAAGTGGCCCGTGCTTCTTGGGTGGCAGATTTTGAAGATCCTATTAACTTCTTAGAAGTCTTTTCCGCAGAGGATAACGATAGCCAGTACCACAATCCAGCCTATAATGACCTAATCGCGTCAATCAAGAAGACCCAAGACCCAAGTCGGCGCTATCAACTTATGCATCAGGCAGAAGATATGATTTTCCAAGATACCTTGGTCATTCCTTTTTACTATACATCTCAGCCCTATGTGGTATCACCGCGTTTAACGGGGTACTTTATTACTAATATGGGCCTTATTGATTTTAAAGGGGCCTATCAAGCCTATTGAGCTTGCTTAGGGCAGGAATAGGTGTCAGCGACTTTTATTTTATCTGTAAATCCAAGGAGGATGACTATGGATTGGATAGTGCCTAAGAGACTTCATAAGGGGATGACCCTAGCCTTTCTAGCACCTGCCTCTGCCTGCCAGGAGGACCTGGACCTGGTGAAGGCTATTTGCCAGGAGCGGGGCTACCAAGCCATCTTTTCTCCTTCCTGTTACGGGCAGGGCCTCTATGGGGGATCAGAAGAAGAGATGGTGGAAGAAATTAATAGCCTATTTAGGAACCCATCTGTCCATGCTATTATTTGTGCCCGTGGTGGGTATGGGACAATGCGATACCTAGATAAGATTGACTTTGCTGCCATCCGCCAGAACCCTAAGGCATTTGTGGGGTATAGTGATATTACAGCACTCCACCTGGCCATTCAGAAGAAGTGTCAGTTGGTTACCTTTCATGGCCCTATGGTAGTGGACTGGTGCAAGGCCAAGGACCTATCTAAGGCTGGCTCACAAGAGGCCATGACATCCTACCAGAAGGATCTTGACCAACTCTTCCAAACCCTAGAGGGGCAGGTACGGATTATAGAACCCTTGCCGGAACCGCCAAGGGGGCATATCGGAACCCAGTTGGGAGAAGGTCGACTTATAGGTGGCAATATGACACTCATTGCTATGATGGGGGGAACTCCTTATGGCTTGAACTCCTATAGTCAAGAAGAATTAGAATCCATGATCCTCTTTCTAGAGGATGTAGGAGAGGCTCCTTATAAGCTAGATCGTATGCTGCAGCAATTGAGAATTCAGGGCGTCTTAGGTGCCATTAAGGGCATTGCTCTAGGTACCTTTAGAGACTGCCAGGGGGACCCTGATGAGGCTAGCTATGATATTGGCTATCAGGTCCTCCGCTATATGGAAGAGGGGCGGCCTGAGGAGGCAGATCCTCCCTTTGTCTGCTACCTACCTACAGGTCATGGGTCTCCTCATGTAACCTTACCCTTAGGTGGGCTAGTTAGCTTTCGCTATATTGCCAATACCTTCCTCTTACAGCCCTATACTAAGTAGTCCATAAGTTGTTCGCTTAATGAAAGAAAGAGACCTATGAATTTACGTCAACAAGAGGCCTTGGCCTGTCAATGTATCGATGATTTAGCTCCTCGCTTGAAAGCCTTTGGTGCTTACCTCCATAGCCACCCTGAATTAGGTCAGGAGGAATATCAGGCCCTGGCAGCCTTAGAGGCTTTTTTCTTGGAAGAGGGCTATGAGGTTCAAGTAGGCCTGACAGAACGCAAGGAATTAAAAACGGCTTTCCTAGCTCAAGAGACTGGGGATGAGTCAAAGAAACGCATTGCTTTTTTGGGTGAGTATGATGCCCTTCCAAGTCTGGGCCATGGCTGTGGACATAATTTGATAGCCCTTATGAGTTTGGGAGCCACCCTAGCCTTTAATCGGGCTAGAAGGCCTGGTTGGGCAGCTAGTTTTTTAGGTTGCCCTGCGGAGGAAACTATAGGCGGTAAGGTTTATATGTCTCAAGAGGGCCTTTTTAAGGGGTATGAGGCGGCCCTTATTATCCACCCTGGTGGAGAGAATGAAGTGGGGGGCACTTCATTGGCTACCCATCCCCTGGAAGTGACGTATCATGGTCGGTCCGCTCATGTGGCTTCTTTAACCGACCCAGGCCTCAATGCCTTAGACTCAGCGGTATCCCTATATATGAAAGTTCGCCATATGAAGGCTTCTTTTCCCAAGGGAGTTCGGATTGGAACCATCTTCACAGATGGGGGCCAGGCCCCTAATGTGATCCCAGACCGGGCCCAACTTCATATGACTGTGCGGGCTAGGGATGTAGAAACCTTAGAAGAACTTGTTTTGCCCACCATTAAGGAGGTCGCTAGGGCCGTTGCCAAGGAGGAGGGAACCCCTGTAGACCTAGTTCATTATGAACCCCTTTTCAAGGATATGCGTCAAGATAAACGGCTCTTGGATATCTTCGAAGAGGTCATGACCGAATGGGGCGAAAAACCTCGACGGTTGCCTGATGATGAAGCTGATGGGTCTACGGATGTAGGCAATGTATCCTATGACCTGCCAACCGTCCAACCAACCCTTTGTATAGGACGTGGACTTGAGGCTCATACAATGGATTTTACATGTGCAGCAGGCTCTGATTACGGCTTAGAGCAGGCCATTAAAGGGGCCAAGATCTTGACCATTGCGGCTTTGCGTTTTGCTCAAGTAGTTGATAAGGAATAAGAATATAGGAAGAGAGTCTAGTTCTTACTAGGCTCTTTTTGACTATATCCTGCCGAGAGGATACAATAAAAAATAGAATAGTATCCGCCTCTAGGGCGGTTTTTCTTTGATGGAGTATGTACATTCATGAGCGTATTATCGGTTTCTCATGTGAGCCATGGTTTTGGGGCTCGCCAAATTTTAGACGATGCCTCCTTCCGCCTTTTAAAGGGAGAGCATGTAGGCCTCATTGGGGCCAATGGGGAGGGAAAGTCTACCTTCCTTAATATCATTACAGGTAAGTTACCTCCTGATGAAGGGAAGATTGAGTGGTCAAATAATGTTAAAGTGGGCTATTTAGACCAACATGCGGTTCTTGAAAAGGGATTGACTATCCGAGACATTTTAAAGAGGGCTTTTGACGATCTTTTCGTGATGGAAGAGAAAATTAACGATGCCTATAATGAGATGGGTGACTGTGACGAGGAACGGATGAATAAGCTCCTAGCACAGGTGGGAGAATGGCAAGAAGAGTTAGAACAACGTGGCTTTTATGAGATTGATGCGGTTATCGAACGGACTGCAGCTGGTCTAGGTCTCATGGATATCGGTCTTGACCGAGATGTAACAGAGTTATCCGGTGGACAAAGGACCAAGGTTCTACTTACTAAATTGCTCTTGGAAAAGCCAACCATTCTCCTCTTGGATGAACCGACTAACTATCTGGATGTAGAACATATTCATTGGCTACAGAATTATTTACAAAACTATGAAAATGCCTTTATCCTGATTTCTCATGATATGGCCTTCCTCAATTCTGTAGTTAATGTCATCTACCATATTGAGCAGGCTGTCCTTACTCGCTACACAGGAGATTATGAACAGTTTAAGGCGGCCTATGAGGTTAAGCGAGAACAGATGCGTAAAGCTTATGAAAAGCAGCAGAAGGAAATTGCCCAACTGGAGGATTTCGTACAGCGCAATAAGGCTCGTGCCGCTACAGCAGGCCTCGCTTCTGCACGGGTTCGCAAGCTGGAAAAAATGGATATCATCGACAAACCTAAAGAATATATTAAACCTAGCTTCCACTTTAAGGAGGGACGGACACCATCCCGTTTTATCGTAGAAGCATTTGGCTTAGAGTTAGGGTATGACGAACCTTTGACTCGGCCTGTGGACTTTCAGGTAGAGCGGAATAAGAAAATCGCTATCCGAGGCGTCAATGGCCTAGGGAAGACGACCTTACTTAAGACTATCTTGGGCCTCATCAAACCGATTTCTGGTGAATTGGTTAAGGGGGACTTTCTGCAGGTGGGTTACTTTGCTCAAGAAGACAATCCTAATAATGATATGACCGCTTTAGATTATATCTGGGAGGCTTATCCGTCCATGACCAATGCAGAGGTCCGCAACGCCTTGGCTAAGTGTGGTCTTACGACAGACCACATTACTTCTCAAATGCGGGTTTTATCGGGCGGTGAAAATGCTAAGGTTCGCCTTTGTAAGCTCATGCAGGAAAAGTATAATGTCTTGGTTTTGGACGAACCGACTAACCATTTGGATATCTATGCTAAGGATGAGTTGGCCAAGGCACTCAAGGCCTTCCGTGGAACTATCGTAGTGGTAAGCCATGAACCAGAATGGTACGAGTCTTGGGTGACAGATGTTTGGAATATCGAAGACTGGACGACTAAGATCGTATAGGAGTGTTAATGAAGCAAACTGCAGAGGAGAGCCTACAGGCCTTTTTAGAAGGCCTGGGCCTAGATTTACAACAAGCTCATATGACTAAGACCCCATCTCGGGTGACAGCCCTTTATAAGGACCTTTTCCGGGGCCTGGGAGCGGATACTAAGTCCTTATGGGGGGAGGTTTTTCCCACCGATTATAAGGGGCTAGTAGCCGTCCATGGCATTCCCTTCTACTCTATGTGTGAACACCACCTCATGCCCTTCTTCGGCAAGGTTGATATAGTGTATCTGCCCCATGAGGGACGAGTAGCTGGTCTATCTAAATTGGCGGACTTAGTAGATCTCTTGGCTCGCCGGCCTCAGTTACAGGAACGGCTATCTTCTCAAATAGCAGATGCCCTAGAAGAGGATTTAGGGGCTCAAGGGGTCATGGTGCGCATCCAGGCTACTCACCTTTGCATGTTGGTACGTGGGGAGATGCAATTGGATACGCAGGCTATGACCATGGAATCACGGGGGCTCTTGGCAGAAGGTAAGAATTTGCGCCAAGAGGCTCTCTTGCTCTTAGGAGAGGAAACACATGAAAACTAGACAGTACAGTTGGCAGGATGGAAAAAGCCTGAGACTTGAAGTTGGCCACACTTTGATTATGGGAATCCTCAATGGAACGCCGGATTCTTTTTCCGATGGTGGACTCTACAATCAAGCTGATCAGGCTGTTCAACACGCCCTAGATATGATTGATGAAGGGGCGGATATCATAGATCTAGGTGTGGAATCCACCCGACCTGGGCATGTGCAAATATCGGTGGAAGAGGAAATTGCACGCATGAAAGACTTGCTACCAGCGGTCTTAGAGGCGGTGACTGTTCCTGTATCTATCGATGCCTATCGGGCCAAGTCCATGGATTATGCACTGTCTGCTGGGGCTCACATCATTAATGATATTTGGGGCCTTCAATATGACCCAGATATGGTGGCCGTGGCCGCCCACTATCAAGTGCCTGTCATCATCATGCATAACCAAGTGGGGACGGACTATGATGATATTATCTCCGATATGAAAGCATTTTATGCTAAATCTATTGATTTAGCTCTTAAAGAGGGAGTCAAACTGGATAATATCTGGATCGATCCGGGAATCGGGTTTGGCAAGACAGCTCAGCAAAATATGGAGGTACTACAACGCTTGGACGAGTTGACTTCCTATGATGCTCTCCCCCTTCTTTTAGCGACTAGTCGTAAGGGCTTTATTGGTAAACTCTTAGGTGATCTACCACCTAGAGAACGAGATGAAGGAACCTTAGCGACCAATATGGCTGGTGTTTATGCTGGTGCCCATATGGTGAGGGTTCACAATGTACGTATGCACAAGCGGGCGTTGACTGTTTTGGATGCCATCTTACGAGGTGAATAATGGATTTTATTGAACTTAATAATATGGCCTTTTATGGTTTTCATGGCAACTTGATTAGTGAAGGGGAGCAGGGCCAACGCTTTTTTGTAGATCTTTTAGTCGGGGCTGATCTCTCACAAGCGGGCCAATCGGATGCTCTTGAGGATTCCATCAATTACGTAGCCCTCTATGAGCTAGTTGAAAGTATTATGACCGGCTCTCGATGCCATCTGTTAGAACATCTTGGGGCTAGCATTGCAGATGCTATTATGAGAGATTTCCCACGGGTTCAAGGGGTGAGGGTAACGATTCGAAAACCGTCCGTGCCTATTCAAGGTATCTTGGATTATGCGGCTGTTACCACTTGCCGCGGAGCCGACCTATGATTACGTATTTCATCAGTCTGGGCTCCAACATGGGAGATCGTGAAGGGCACATACAGGGCGCCTTGAACTCCCTAGCCCAGCATCCAGCGATTGTGAAATTACAGGTCTCTGACCTCTTGGAAACGGAGCCTTGGGGAAATGTAGATCAGGAACCCTTTATTAATGGCGTTTGTTCCCTGGCCAGTGATTTGCAGCCAGAAGAAATTTTGGAAGTTCTGCAAGGTATTGAACGGGACCATGGCCGGCAACGCCTAGTTCATTGGGGCCCTCGCACCCTAGACCTAGATATCGTCTGGGCCCAAGAGGGAAATCAGCCCTTAGAGGTTCATAGTTCAAGCTTGGATATACCTCACCCCTATTTTTGGAATCGCACCTTTGTCCTAGTGCCTTTGTCTCAATTGTGGGCAGACTTTTCCTACCGTGGACAAACTATTCAAGAGCGGATTAAAGAACTGGAAAAGGATAGCTAGCTAAGTCCTAGAAGGATGTATGATATAATACAATTCATATGGTCTTAATGAGGACCTAGTTTAATTTTCTACTAGAAGGATTGTTTATCGTGAATGTAATCAACAAAATCAATCACTTGTTTAACAACTATTTGCCTTGGATTGTATTGGCAGTGGCCGTGGTGGCCTTTGTGCTGCCAGGTATCTTTACAGAAGCTGCTAAATTGACGGTGCCCCTTTTGCAATTAGTCATGTTCTGCATGGGCTTGACCTTGACAGCAGGGTCTTTTGTACAGGTCTTTAAGCAACCATGGCAAGTTATCTTGGTATCTCTTATCCAATTTATTTGGATGCCTTTGGCGGGTTACTTGATTGGAATTATCTTTAACTTCCCACCAGAAGTAGCTATTGGTTTTATTCTCCTAGGTGCTTGCCCAGGTGGTACCGCTTCCAATGTTATGACCTATTTGGCTAATGGCGATGTACCTTTATCTGTTACAGCAACCTCTGTATCCACTCTCTTAGCACCCATTTTGACGCCATTCTTCATCGCCTTCTATGGGTCTACCATGGTAGAAGTGGCTTTCTGGCCAATGTTCATCTCTATCATTAAAATTGTTGCTGTTCCTATTATTGCCGGAATCATCATCAATGCTTTGATTGGTAAGCATATTAAACCCGTTAAGGATGTATGCCCTACACTGGCAGCTATCGTTGTATTGATTATTATCGGTGGTGTAACAGCTGTATCACAACAAAAGATCATCGATATGGGATGGACCATGGCTATCCTTACCTTCGTTGCTTGCTTGG
>CAKPUJ010000022.1:0-24410 GCA_934191645.1 uncultured Veillonella sp.
TTAGCATCCACTAAAGCAGCGGCAGCGTCTACAAGTGCAACTAATGCAGCAGCATCTGAAACAGCAGCAAGCACATCTGCATCTAATGCAGCAGACAGTGCAGCATTAGCATCCACTAAAGCAGCGGCAGCATCTACATCTGCATCTAACGCAGCAGACTCTGCAAATACAGCATCTACAAGTGCGACAGCAGCTTCCACTAGTGCCACTAACGCAGCAGCATCTGAAACTGCAGCAAGCACAAGCGCATCTAATGCAGCAACAAGTGCCAATACAGCATCTACAAGTGCTACAGCTGCTTCTACAAGTGCAACTAATGCAGCTGCATCTGAAACAGCAGCTTCAACAAGCGCATCTAATGCGGCTGACAGTGCAGCGTTAGCAACAAGTAAAGCAGCAGCAGCAAGTACAAGCGCTACTAATGCAGCTGCGTCTGAAACAGCGGCATCTACATCCGCATCCAATGCAGCTGATAGTGCAGCATTAGCAACAAGCAAAGCGGCGGCAGCATCTACATCTGCATCTAACGCAGCAGATTCTGCGAATGCAGCCTCTACAAGTGCAACAGCTGCTTCAACAAGCGCCACTAATGCAGCAGCATCTGAAACAGCAGCTAGCACATCCGCATCCAATGCGGCAGATAGTGCAGCGTTAGCAACAAGCAAAGCAGCAGCAGCGTCTACATCTGCATCTAACGCAGCAGATTCTGCAAATGCAGCCTCTACAAGTGCTACAGCAGCATCTACAAGTGCTACTAACGCAGCAGCGTCTGAAACTGCAGCAAGCACATCCGCATCTAATGCAGCAGACAGTGCAGCATTAGCATCCACTAAAGCAGCGGCAGCGTCTACAAGTGCCACTAATGCAGCAGCATCCGAAACAGCAGCGTCTACATCCGCATCCAATGCAGCAGACAGTGCAGCATTAGCAACAAGTAAAGCAGCAGCAGCGTCTACATCTGCATCTAACGCAGCAGACTCTGCGAATACAGCATTTACAAGTGCGACAGCGGCTTCCACAAGCGCCACTAATGCAGCTGCGTCTGAAACAGCGGCTAGTACATCTGCATCCAATGCAGCAACAAGTGCAACTAACGCAGCAGCATCTGAAAATGCAGCTAGCACATCCGCATCTAATGCGGCTGACAGTGCAGCATTAGCAACAAGCAAAGCAGCCGCAGCATCTACATCTGCTTCTAACGCAGCAGATTCTGCGAACGCAGCATCCACAAGTGCGACAGCTGCATCTACAAGCGCAACTAACGCGGCAGCTTCTGAAACAGCGGCAAGCACAAGTGCATCCAATGCAGCAGTAAGTGCAAATGCAGCATCTACAAGTGCTACAGCTGCTTCAACAAGTGCCACTAATGCAGCTGCGTCTGAAACAGCGGCATCTACATCCGCATCCAATGCAGCTGATAGTGCAGCATTAGCATCCACTAAAGCAGCAGCAGCAAGTACAAGTGCATCTAA
Organism: uncultured Veillonella sp.; assembly: GCA_934191645.1. Lineage (GTDB taxonomy): Bacteria > Bacillota > Negativicutes > Veillonellales > Veillonellaceae > Veillonella. Next base: position 1,473 of record CAKPUJ010000022.1, read on the forward strand.
CGCAGCAGATTCCGCGAATGCAGCGTCCACAAGTGCAACAGCTGCTTCCACAAGCGCAACAAATGCAGCTGCGTCTGAAACAGCAGCAAGCACATCCGCATCTAATGCGGCTGACAGTGCAACATTAGCATCCAGTAAAGCGGCAGCAGCATCTACATCTGCTTCTAACGCAGCAGATTCTGCAAATGCAGCAAGTACAAGTGCGACAGCAGCATCTACAAGTGCCACTAACGCAGCAGCATCTGAAACAGCAGCAGCAAATTCTGCAACATCTTCTGCAAACTCTGCAACAGCGGCATCTAATAGCGCAACTGCAGCGGCAAACTCCGCTACATCTTCTGCAACCTCTGCAACAAATGCAGCATCTAGTGCAAGTACAGCTGAATCCGCAGCATCTACTGCAACAGCTACAGCTGCTGCATTAACCAACTCTGGTATTACACCAGGTTCTAAAACTGGTAATGGTGCCATGGCCATCGGTGCAGGATCTGCTGCAAGTGGTAATTACGCTAATGCAGTAGGTACAAATGCGAATGCTAACGGTGCTAATACAAGTGCATTCGGTGCTAACACTAAAGCGAATGGTGAAAAAGCATCTGCATTTGGTGCTGATGCTACGGCTAATGGTAAAAATGCATCCGCTATCGGTGCTGGCTCTAAAGCCCTTGCAGAAAATGCATCCGCTGTTGGTGCAGGCGCAACAGTAGCTTCTACAGCAACAAATGGCTCTGCATTTGGCGCTAACTCTGCAGTCAATGCTACTAACGGCGCAGCATTCGGTACAGGTGCTAATGTAGCAGCCGGTGCTACGAACTCTGTAGCTCTTGGTAATGGTTCCGTTGCTAATGAAGCTAATACAGTAAGTGTTGGTTCCGTTGGTCATGAACGTAGAATTACAAACGTTGCAGATGGTGTTAATGATCATGATGCAGCTAATATGGGCCAATTGCGTGAAATCCAAAATCAATCCAATACAGCATTAGCTGAAATTGATAAGACAAACGTACGCGTTAACCGTGTTGGTGCATTGAGTGCTGCTATGGCGTCCTTGAAACCTTACTATGTTGACGGCACTGAAAAAGGTCAAGTTATGGCGGGCATTGGTGCTTATCATGGTGAACGTGCTTTAGCTCTTGGTTATGGTTATGCTCCAAATGAAAATGTCTTCTTAAATGCTTCTGTGGGTATATCCAAATCTGATGCTATGTACGGTATGGGTGCTACTTTCAGAATTGGTGCTGGTGAAAGTCTTATCAAGAAGAACAACCAAGCAATGGATTCTTTGAAAGAGAAAAATGATGAACTCCAAAACCGTGTTGATAAGCTCGAAGCTATGGTTAATCAATTATTAGCACAAGCTGCTAAATAATTGAGTTTAGGTACTATAACTTGTAACTTTTTAAATAATTGAATAGAGATAGTCCCAAATATTATTTTGGGTATATGAAAAGCCTCTAGATCTGTGTGTGCATAGATCTAGAGGTTTTTTGTTGAAAAAACTGATAGAATAAATAAGAGAATGGGATATATAGTAAGCTGGATATAGTTATTTTTAACTGTATATTTCTTTTTTGATTGTGGGATGTGCTTGTTAGTAGTGTGTTATATGATTTGTGAATCCTCAATCCATTTTTCATGCAGATATTTTTAATTGAGGAGATAATATAAAGGATAGGTATGAAGAAGGTTATTACTTATGGTACTTATGATCTATTTCATGAAGGCCATTATAATCTATTAAAAAATGCGAAAGCATTAGGCGATTACTTAATTGTAGGGGTTACATCAGGTGATTTTGATAAAAATAGAGGGAAATTAAATGTTCGTGACTCTCTAATGACACGAATTAAGCATGTTGAGGAAACTGGCTTTGCTGATGAAATTATTATAGAAGAATATTTTGGTCAAAAAATTGATGATATAAAGAAATATGATATTGATATCTTTACAGTAGGTTCTGATTGGAAAGGATACTTCGATTATCTTAATGAATATTGCGAAGTTATATACTTGAATAGAACTAAAGGAATTTCTAGTACAGAGATTAGAAATACGAATACTATTAAATTGGGTTGTTATGGTGTTGAACAAGTCACAGCACGATTTTTAGAAGAGTCTAAATATGTGTCTGGTTTAAATATAAATGCTGTTTACGGGGCTAATGAATCTGATTATATTGACAAGCTTATAGAAGTGTATGATTTAAAAAATTATGAAAATCAACAAGAGTTTTATGATGCTATTGATGCAGTGTATGTCGTAGTAGAACCCAAGTACCAATTTCAAGTGATTATGGAAGCTTTGGAACATCAAAAACATGTTTTAGTAGAGTTTCCAATTCTCGTAACGAATGAGCAATTACAAGAAATTATAGATTTGGCAGAGGCTAATAACTGTATTTTAATGGAAGCTCTAAAAACAGCGTATACGCCAGCATTTGGTAAATTAGTTGCTTTGGCTAAGAGCGGTATAATAGGTAATATTTTGTGTATTGATGCTAATTTTACTCAGATTTTAGGAAAACAATTAGCAGAACAAATTCGTTTAGTTGCTGGTGGAAGTGTAAATGCATTAGCTTCTTACCCATTTTTAGCTTTTGTTAAACTATTGGGCTTAGAATATAAAAATATTCAATTCTTCAGTCGTAATAATGATGAGGGGATTGATTTATTTACTAAGATCTTTATTTCCTATAGAAATGCAGTGGCTACAAGTAATGTGGCTATTAGTGGTAAGAGTGAAGGCGATATGATTATTTCTGGAGATAAAGGTTATATTTATATTCCTGCACCATGGTGGAAAACTGAATATTTTGAGGTTCGTTTTGAAGATATAAATATGAATCTTAAATACTTCTATAAATTTGATGGTGAAGGTTTACGTTATGAAATTTCTGAATTTATTCAATGCATCTGGAATAATAAGAATTCTATTCTTTTAACGGTCGAAGAGATCAGAGCTATTACGAATATGATTAATCAATTTAAAGTAGCCAATACGAGTATTTTTTAATAGCTAAATGGAGAGGAAAATATGTATATTAATCCATTGATTGAAAAATTAGAACGTAAATATCCAAATAGTAATCGTGAAGGTGTTTTACGATTAGATATGAATGAGAATCCTGGTGGATTACCACTTGATATAGTAGAATCCATTAAAAGTAAGTTAACGCCAGAATTTTTCTCAACTTATCCAAATAAAGATCCACTCATCAATTCTTTGGCCAAGTTCCACGATATATCCACAGAAAATATTGCTATTACAGATGGATCAGAAATGGCTTTAAAGTATATTTTTGAATCTTTCGGTAAACCTGGTTCTAATTTTGTGAGTGTATTTCCAACATTTGAAATGTACGGCGTATATGCAAATATGTATGGGTTAAACCATAAAAAGGTAGATGTATCTAGAGATTTTGATATTAATGTGAGTCAGTTACTTACATGTATCGATGAAAATACGAGTATCGTTTCCTTATTGAACCCAAATAATCCTATTGGACGGCCATATACAGATGAGGAATTTCGTCTCTTAGCAGAAAAGACAAAAGCTGTTGGTGCTCTTTTAATTATTGATGAAGCCTATCATTATTTTTATAAAGGTACACAGCTTCCTTTATTGCAAGAGTATGATCACATCATCATAACGCGTACATTTTCTAAATTATTTTCCATTGCAGCTTGTCGTATTGGGTACGCTGTATCTTCTCCTAAAATTATTAAGATGATCAATAATGCAAGGCCAACGTTTGATACAAATTCAATTGCAGTATTTTTTGCTAATGAACTTATCAATAATAAGGAGTTAACTCAGAAACTTATCAATATAGAATTAGAAGGTCGTAATTATTTATTGGCCGAACTGGATAAGTTAGGATATGAATATGTGTATCAAGGTGGTAATTATATTACGATTAAAGTACAAACAGATGCTAATATAGTAGCTGAACGCTTATTGAAGGAAAAGAATATATCAATTAAAACATCTGGTTATGATATTCTTAAAAATTATATTCGTGTAACTACTGGTCATATTAAGTATATGAAACTATTTGTAGAAGACTTGTTGGAATTGGATAAGTAGGAATATTTATAGGCATATAGTTTAATATTTAGAACTAAAAGCGGTCCCGGTGATTGTATATAATACCACCAGTGGACCGCGTTTAATCTTTTTAGAGGGGATGATTGTCTGTGAATTCATAATATATACTTGTAATTGTGAATTTAGACCTTGTCAAATCAAATTATTAATCTCTGGAACTTAATAATTTTCGTGTTTATAGGGTTTTATTAATGCATTTCGTCTTGAGTTTCTTGGGGGCGATAGGTAACCAAAATCTTATCTATTCTTGTATTATCCATATCCATAACTTCGTAAATGTAGTCTTCCCAGATGACTTTATCTAGTTCTTTAGGGATACGACCAAAGAGGTAGGTGAGGAAACCACCTAAGGTTTTGTAGAGATCATCTTCTTCGCCAGGAAGTGGCTCTTCTATGTGGAAGTATTCCTTGAATTCATCGATGTCTAAGAGTCCATCTACCAGCCAGGAGTTTTCACTGCGGGAGACGATGCGGTTTTCCTCTTCCTTTCGTTCTTCTTCACCGGATGGCATAAGACCGACGATTTCTTCCATGATGTCATGGAGGGTAACGAGACCAGAGAAAGAACCATATTCATCGAGAACGACTGTTTCGTGAACGCCTTCTGTACGGAAGGTATCGATGAGCTTCATGAGGGAGAGGGATTCAGGAACCATAATAGGATCCTTGAGGCATTGGGCGATAAGGTGTTTAAGTGGTTTATCCTCATCGTTTTTAAGTATTTTGCCTAATACATCAGACACAGTGATAAGGCCTTTAAGCTTATCCAAAGAATCATGGGCTACTGGAATACGGTAGTTAGATGAATTAGAAAGAACTTCCATGATGTGTTCTTCTGTGTCATTGAGGTCAATCCAGCTAACCTGTGTACGCGGTGTCATGACGTCACCTGCATTCATGTCAGCCAAGTGGAAGATATTATCGACCATGATTGGTTCTTCTTCTTCATAGGCACCCTTGGCAACACCTTCTGTGAGCATTTGGTTAATTTCTGATTCCGTAACTGCTTGTTCTTCATGGATTTTAACGCCTAAGATTTTTAGAACTAAGTCTGTAGACCAGGCCAAGATAGCGACGATAGGGCGGAGAGTTAGACTAAGCACATAGATAGGGCGAGCAATCCAGATAGAAATAGTTTCTGGACTATTAATAGCTAAACGTTTTGGTACTAATTCGCCAATGATTAGGGTTAGGTAGGTAATGAGTACGACGATGAGAATAGAAGATATAGATCCTGCATAGGAGCCTAACCAAGGCATAGCTTCTAAGAGTACTTCTTTTAGAGGATCAGCAAAGGTATCACCGGAATAGAGACCGGTTAGGATAGCTACTAAGGTAATACCAATTTGTACAGTGGAAAACATTTGGTTAGGATCGTCTGCCAATTTATGGGCGAGGATAGCCCGTTTATCACCAGCTTCAGCCAGTTCTTCTAACTTATGCTTACGGGCGTTGATGACGGCTAACTCGGACATGGAGAACCAGCCAGAGGCCACGATTAGGACGAGAATGATTATAAAATCTATGATTAGGGTAGAGTCCATATACATATCCTTTGATAAAAAAGTTTAGGTAAACATTAAAATTATACCATAAAGGGTCTATAAATAATGTGGAAGGCCCCAAAATAGAGTCCTAAATGTGGTATAATTAGGCATAATTACATGGATTTTAGGGGGTCTCATGAAACGCTTTGATCGATTATGGAAAGGCTTACAACAAGAAGGAAAGGCCTTTATTTTTTTTGTAGTTCTCTTGACCATTTTTCGTATCGTATTTCTAGGTATTTTTGCTAATACCCTAGCAGATGTAAAGTTCCATGATATATGGATGACACTCTGGTACGGTTTTAGAATTTCTTTGAAAACTATTGGGGTTATTTGCCTAGTACCATTTGTTGTTGCCACCCTAGTGCAAACCTTTGGGGCTACATGGCCAGCGCAAGCCATTCGTCGTATTTGGTACTCCTTGGCAACCATTGTCATGACCCTCTTATTTATCATCCGGATTCCTTATTACCATATTTTTGAATCTGGTTATAACCTTATGTTGGTTAATGGCGCCCACGATGATATAGGGGCTATTATTAATACGGCTATTAATGAATATCATGCTATACCCTATTTGATTGTGGCTATGATAGCTTGTGCTATTTTGGTTAAGGTCGTCAATAAAATCCTATCTAAGGAACCAATCTCTTGGGAACCTAAGAATCCTGGACAATTGTGGGTGCGAACTGGGGAAGTTACCGTCCTTTTGGTTGTTTTTGCCATATTCTGCCGATGGGGTGGGGCCTTTAGCTATACTCATTCTATTAACTGGGAGAATACGACTCGCATGTCTTCAACCCTTCTCAATGAGACCATTTTGGATGATGCGCAAGCCCTCTATCGGGTAAGAACCATTCATAAGCGGATGCAACAATTCCATAAGGTGGAGCTAACAGAAGCGCAGTTGAAAGAAAAAATCGTAGCCCTCGGTGGTAAGCCTGCAGGGACTATCGATGAATCCTTTAAGCACACTATTGATAAAGAAAAATTGCCGATTCAACCACAAACGGTCACCTTTATTTTGGGTGAGTCTTATGGCCTATGGCCTATGTTGCCGCAATACGCATCGTTCGGTGATTATGTGGCTCACGAAGGTAAAAGTCTTACCCAAAAGGGGATATCTGCAGATTATCTCTTAGCTCAAGGGACAGGGACTATGCCGGCTGTTAACGGTTTCCTTACAGGGATGCCTGATGTAGGTCTTTTCCCTAACTATGAACCAACAAGCTATCAAGCTTCTTATGGCATGGGTATTGCTAGTGTTATGAAAGGTCTTGGTTATAAGACTGTCTTCTGGTATGGGGGCTTTGGGTCTTGGCAGGATGTAAAACGCTTTGCCTTGTCTCAAAACTTTGACGAGTTCCACGATGCTTCTGACCTTAACTACCAAGGTGGTAATGCTTGGGGTGCACCTGATAAGGACCTCTTTAAGGGTATCGAGGCCTATACAGAGGCCCATAAGGGAGAAAAAATCTTTAACTTCGTCCTCACAACGACTAACCATCCTCCTTATAATATGGATTTGGCTCAAGAGGGCTTTGATCAAAATAAGCTAGGTACTCTTCCAGATGATATTGGCAACAAGCCAGATACCATCCAAGAAATTGGTACCTTCTGGTATGCGGACCATACGATGGGTCAATTTGTGAAGGCTATGCAAGCTCAAGATCCTTCTGGGCTATTTATCATCACTGGCGATCATAGTGAACGCTTTAACTTTGCTAAGGAAGTGAGTCCTATGGTGCGCTCTACCATCCCAGCTATCTTCTATGGACAAGGATTAGAAAAATCTTGGATGCCTGACCATCAATTCGGCATGGCTATTCAATTGATTCCAACTATTGCGCAATTGGTCGGTCGACCTGGTCAAAGCTACGAAGCTATGGTCCCAAGTTTATTTGATAAGCAATCCTTTGCCTTTAACCATGCCTTGTGGTCTGATGGCAAAATAATTCATAGTCTAAAGGATCCTATGGATCAAAACGACAAGGATTGGATGGATACTATGCGGCAAGTGAGTGCTTGGCGGATTATAAAGGGTAATGGAATAAACTAGAGGTATAAGGGAATATATGAAGTTACTATCTGTTATTGTTCCGGTATATAAGGTAGAAGACTATTTGCATCAGTGTATAGATTCGATCTTAAATCAAACCTATAAAAATCTAGAAGTGATATTAGTAGATGACGGGTCTCCTGATGAGTCAGGTGCTATTTGCGATGAATATGCCCAATTAGATAGTCGGGTGAAGGTTCTTCATCAAGAAAATGCAGGACTTTCTGCGGCTCGAAATCGTGGTATAGAGGTTTGTCATGGTGATTATGTAGCCTTTGTGGACTCTGATGATTATATTGATGTGCATATGTATAAGGAATTGGTAGATTTTTTGGAAGAGAAAAATCTTGATATTGTTGTATGCTCAGGATATAGAGATAAAGATGGCATAATTAAAGGTGGGTCTTATAGTTATGAAAAAGAGATTTTAGAGAAAGATAGATTTATGCCTGCTGCTCTTACGACTCGTTTTACACCAGCTTGGGATAAGGTGTATAAGCGTAAAGTGATTGGAGATGTAAGATATCCAGAGGGTAGGAAGTTCGAAGACTCAGCAACAACCTACCTAATTTTTAATAATGCCAATCGAGTAGGGTCTTATGATAAACCATTTTATTACTATCGAGTGAATATGAATTCTATTACACAAACTTCCTTTGACGCCAAGTCTCGTTGGGACTATGTGGAAGGGTATATAGAGCGCCTTGGTTTTGCAAGAAAAAAATATCCACAATTAGTGAATGATTGTGTGTCATTACTTGTAAAATCAGTATTGTCTTGTTTGACTGCCGTGTATGCAAGACCGCAAGAAAACGAAATGTATTACTATAAGTGTAGGGATATCATTGAAACTTACAAGAATCACCCAGGGGTGACCCTATACTTGAATAGTAAGTATAGGCTTTATCTAGCTTGCTTTGATCAATTTGAATGGGTCTTACGGCTAGGCGCTAAGTTATCCTATTATTCAAAGCTAGTAAAAAAGATAATTAAATAGGGTGGCTAATTGAGATAGTTAAAATTTGGTGGTTGATATGGGTACAAAATTAACAAAAGAAGAATTTCGAAATACATTGCGAGATACTTTATTTAGGGTAGATGAGTTTTGCAAAGAACACAATATATCATATTCTCTGGCCTATGGGACGGCCTTAGGTGCAGTTCGTCATAAGGGCATTATCCCTTGGGATGATGATATTGATATTTTTATGTTTAGATCAGATTATGAGCGGTTTGAATCATTGTGGCTTGCTCATGAGCAACTTTCTAATGAACACTATAAATTATGGGGTGAATTGAAGGAAGATAATTATTTCTGTGGTTTATGGGCTAAATTTTTTGATACTAATACAGTGTTAATTGAACGATTTTCGGGAAGCAATCAAGCTGTTTATGGGGCGTTTATTGATATTTTTATATTAGATGATATCCCTGGTACAGAAAGGGAACAAATAAAAGTATTAAAAAAGCATAAGTTTTATAGCAAAATGATTCGTCATTTTTCAAAACATGGTAAGAGATGGAATCATTTTTGTAAGCGCTTCCCTATACCTTTGCCGTCAATAACTACTATGATTAGATTACTGATTTCGAATAGAGAAAGAGCAAAGATCGAGGGTAGTAATTATGTATCTAATTTCTCAGATTTTCCTTTTGGTAGAGAGAAATGTGTCTTCCCTCGTGAATACTTTAAGGCGTATACGGCCATGGAATTTGAAGGTAGACCGTTACCAATTATGGAAGGTTGGGATGCATATTTGAAGCAAATGTATGGCGACTATATGCAGTTTCCTCCAAAAGAAGAACAAGTAGGTCATAATGTTGAAATTTATTGGGCTAAAAAATAGAGAGTGGAGACTATAAGGATGTCAACAGTTAGTGTTATTATACTGACCCATAACGAAGAGGAGAATATTGTAGATTGCATCCAGTCGGTTTCCTTTGCGGATCAAGTTCTGGTAATCGATGATTTTTCTACGGATACTACCTTAGAAAAGGCGCAGCAACTGGGCGCAAAGGTGATTCAACATCCTATGAATGGGGACTTTGGGGGGCAACGCAACTTTGCTATCGCCCAAGCGGATACGGATTGGATTCTCTTCCTTGATGCGGATGAACGCATCTCTCCTCAATTGGGCCGTGAGATTAAGGCGGTTATAGAGGATGTAGATAGGTATGCTTATTGGATAGTAAGGGAAAACCGTTTCCATTTTAATAAGGCTACACATGGTGTCCTTCGCCCTGACTGGGTCTTGCGCCTTATACCTCGCGATGGGGCCAGTGTGGAAGGGTATGTACACGAGGCCATCCGGTCTACCTATCCGAGTAAACGCCTATCCGGGCCTATGTATCATTACACCTATGACAATTGGAACCAATACTTTAACAAGTTTAATAACTACACCACCTTATCGGCAGAAAAATACAGGGATAAGGGTAAGTCCTGCTCCTTTGTAAAGGATATTATTCTCCGTCCTATGTGGGCCTTTATTAAGATGTATATTTTGGAAAAAGGATTTTTGGATGGAAAAATTGGTTTTATTTTGTCTGTAAATCACTATTTTTATACTATGACAAAGTATGTGAAATTATATTACCTAAATAAATCTAATGGCAAGCTGTAATAGGCTTAAGATAGCTGTTGATGGAGAGTTTTATATATGAAAGTTGCCATTCTTGAATCCATTGTCATGCCTGCAGGGCATGAGGTGGAGTTTGACCGGATTTTAGTAGAAGAACTGAAGCGTCAGGGACACGAACCAGTATTTTTTGTGCCGGAAGAGTTTCCTTTCAAAATGGATTATGGCGTTCCTATAGACTACCTTAGTGGAGGGCAGGCTATTTCCTATGCGGGATTACCTAAGTGGAAGCGGTGGATTGCCTCTATTAAAAGAGAATACCGCCGTAGGGCTTGGTTTAATTCGGCCTATGAAAAGGCTCTTGCAGGTAAGTGTGATGCGATTATCGTACCTACCGCTAGTTTCCGCTTTGCTCAATCCTTAATTAAAACGAAGCTTAAGAACTCTCCTGTTCCTGTTTACATGTTGTTCCACGGCATTATTGAAGGGGAGCGACCCCGGTTTGAAGCGGCTGCTAAAGCCTGTGAATTCTATAAAAATATATACTTGCGAGTCCTTACCTTCCGGGATGAGTATGGCCTTGGGGACAAGCCTAATATTAGGGCTGTGGTGCCACCTGTTTACTTGCCTAAGCCTGGCGTAGAAAGACGGATGAGGAAGGCCAATGAGCCTATTATTATCGGCTTCTTTGGACAGTTCCGCAAGGAAAAGCAGATTCAACGCTTTTTGGATGCCTTTAAGCAGGCAGATTTTAAAGCTCCTGTTAAGCTTTTGGTGCAGGGGGCGACAACAACTCCTCGGGACGCGGCACTCTTTAAGCAGATGATGGCTGATTATGCGGATGTACCCAATATTAGCTTCTTGCATAAGAATTTAATCGGTCTGGAGTGGGATCAGGCCCTAATGAATGTTGACGCCTTGCTGTTACCCTATGGAGCAGATCGTTACCGCTACCAATGTTCTGCGATTCTATTTACATCCATTGGTTTTGATAAACCATCCTTAGTATCACAAGAAATCAATCCTGAAGTTTTGGATCAGTATAAGGTCGGCATGACCTTGGACCTAAGTAACCAAGAAACGATTAAGTCTGGTTTGGAAGATTTTGTTAATACCCTTATTGAATATCCTGATATTTTCGAGGATGGATTAAGGGAGGCGAATAGGGTCTATAGCCAGGAGAATATGGTAAAAGGAATTTTGGCAATATAGATTGGCAAAAGTTATTATTATTTACCAAGGTTCTTTCTATAGTTAAAGGCGAGGTTCTACCTAATAGAAGGTCAAATCCGTCAGTCACAAGCTGCTGGTATTGATACTATTTATGTAGTAGTTAGTCATAAAAAAGAGCTCTTTTATTATTTAGATGATAAGTTTAATGTCATTATTGTAAATAATGACGCATACGATAATAAGGATAATATTGAATCGTTGAATTTAGTAAAAGATTATTTTTTCAAGAATTGATGATTAATATATGGTGGTAAGGGAAGAGAGGCATATTATGAAGATTGTAGTGATATCTGATGTTGAAAATAGTTTGCGTCGCCAGCATATAGAAGGCGAGATAAGTAATGTGGGAGTAAATTTTACTTTTTTTGATGCAATTATGGCTAACAGAATGGAATTGGATGATATTGCCTCAAAAGCATTACCGAATACTTTTTTGACGACAGGTGAAATTGGTTGCGCCTTAAGTCATTTAGGTGTATTTGAAAGATTTTTAGCTTCTGACGAAAGAAGTGTAGTTATTCTTGAAGATGACATATATTTTACCGGTGAGTTTACAGAAAATCGAATTAACGAGATATGTGAATTTGTTGAATCTTCTAATGAGCCTAGAGTAGTAGCACTACAGAAGAGTATATATCATAATAAGTGTGTAAAAGAGATTGATGAGTCTCTACGTATTTATTCTTCCTTAAATCTATTTGGCACATATGGGTATATTGTTAATCGTAAAGCTGCCGAAAATATTATTGGAGTTCAATCCCCTATATGTTTTGAAATAGATGCATTTAAATTTTACTATTGGTTACAGAAATGTAATTTGTACTGCTTAGATAAAAATTTAGTGCTTCCGGTGGCTGAAAGTGAAATTCCTTCTACTATTAGGGGACGTGAAAATACTAAACCTGATGAGCTTACTAAAAGCGAATCCTTTAGACAACAATATAATAAATTATCATTTAAGGATAAGTTAATTTGTAATTGGCGTAGATTTAAGAAAGCGCTACATAAGCCATTTGAGTCATTGGATTATTAGTCTGTTGGTAGATTGTTTTAGACATATGGGCATAGAGGGAGTTATGCAGTCTATTTTGTGAATGAAATGTGGAGGCGTGAAGGTGTAGATATATTTGGGATGTTTGATAAGTCATTCTTTATATATAAGGCGTTGGAACGTATTTATAGTGATTAGAAGTGTAAGTCATATGCCATTAAAGCAAGGCTTTTTACCTTAAAATGATGATAGGAGTTATTCCATGAAATTAGCAGTTTGTTTTTTTGGTCATTTAAGAACTTATAAAAGATGTGCATCGTATGTAAAATCTAATCTATTAAGGCACTATGATTGTGATTTATTTATGCATACGTGGTCTGATTACAATCATCAAACAAAGACTTGGCATAATAACCGACCTATAAAGGGGAAGGTATCTAAGCGAGAGATAATTGATACCTATGGTGATTTTAAAAGCATCGTTATAGAAGATCAGGTAATTGAAGATATGGGAGATGTAACGGTAGCTAGTGATAATATACAAACATCATTATTTGGTATTAAATCTATGTATCATAGTATGCAAGCGTCCTATAATCTTTGTGAACAATATGCGCTAGAGCATCATATAAATTATGATTTAGTAATTATGATACGTCCGGATATTGCACTGTCTAATCGATTTTATATAGAAAGTTATACTTCTGTTTTGACAAATGAAGAATTAGCGGATGCTTTCTTTACTGTTTCTAATAACTTATCTCCTATAAACACAGGGTTTAGATACTTAAGGGCGGTGGATTTACTCTTTTTTGCTAAGCTTTTTGTTATTTCTAGTATTGTTAATCATACAAATCGTATTGTTCATGACTTATCTGAGCACCGTATTATTAATTGTTCTCCAGAGTTTAAGTTTATAGAACTTGTTAAGTCGCTAAATTATGTACCCTATGAAGTTAAGTATAAAGGGTGGAGTATAGTAAGGCCTATCCAGTTAAGGTCTTTTATAAAACAAATAATTAGTGTTAGGATCCGTAAGAATTATATAAAGGTCCGTTTATTCAGATATCTTATGATGAATGTATTCTCAGTTCGTATTAATTTATTTAATTTTGAAGTAGAGTGTTGTATAGGTAAATCATATTCAGAATAGTGTAGGGGGAAACATGCTAAATATCGTACTACCAATGGCAGGTCGTGGCTCTCGTTTTGCGAATGCGGGGTATACATTACCTAAACCATTAATTCCGGTTCATGGGGTTCCTATGATTAAGGTTGTGGTTGATAACTTAACACCAAGATGTGATCATCGATTTATTTTTGTGGCGCAACAATCACATATTGATCAGTATGATTTAGTCCCTAAATTAAAATCATACGCGAGGAATGTTGAGATTATAGGGATTGATGGCATTACCGATGGCCAAGTATGTACCGCTTTATTAGCGCAAAAATTCTTTAATAATGACGAACCATTGATGAATGCAAATAGTGATCAATATATTGATATCGATATTGATGACTATTTGGATGCTATGAATGAACGCAATTTAGATGGCATGATTATGACGATGAAGGCAGATGATCCTAAGTGGTCTTACGCGCGTACTGATGACAATGGTTTTGTTGTTGAGACGGCTGAAAAGAAGGTCATTTCTGAAGATGCTACTGTTGGTATTTTTAATTTTAAACATGGTCGTGATTTAGTACGTGCGGCAAATCAAATGATTGCTGATGATGTGCGCGTAAATGGCGAGTTTTACACTTGCCCAGCTTATAATTATCTAATTAAAGACGGTAAGAAAATAGGCATTTATGGTATTGGTGAGGAATATAATGGCATGTACGGACTGGGCATTCCAAAAGACTTAGAGTTTTTCCTACAGCATCCAGTTTCTCAGCATATTAAGATGAAGGTAATGAAATGATTATTTTATCGCATCGTGGGTATTGGAAGTCAGAAGATGAACGCAACCAAGAGGTGGCTTTCCATAGGTCGTTTGATTTAGGATATGGTACAGAGACAGATATTCGGGATATACGGGGAAAACTGGTTATTTCACATGATATGCCTAAAGGCGATGAAATGACATTTGAGGAATTATTGGAACTTATGGATGGGAGAAATTTACCATTAGCCTTAAATATAAAAGCAGATGGAACGGCTAATGAGATTCTTCGTCTGTTGAAAAAGTTTAACCATACAAATTATTTTACCTTTGACATGTCTATTCCTGATATGGTAGTGCAGCTGAAAACAGAATTAAAGGTATTTACAGGATTATCTGATATACTTTCTCCTGCGGTGTTATTGGATCAAGCAAAAGGTATATGGTTAGATTGTTTTAATTCTGATTGGTATGACAATACAGTTGTTGACTCCTATCTGGAAATAGGAAAAGCAGTATGCATAGTGTCGGCAGATCTTCATAAACGTGATGTAAAAAGGCAGTGGGATATTATAAAAAAGTGCAAATATTTTAATTCAAATTCTTTGATGATTTGTACTGATTATCCAGAGTTGGCGAGGGAATTTTTCTATGGGGAAAATAAAAGCGATCCTGTTTGATATGGATGGGATGTTAATAGACGCTAAAGAATGGCATTACGAGGCGCTAAATCAGGCGTTAGGCCTATTTGGCTACACTATTACAAGAGCTGAACATGTATCGATGTATGATGGTCTCTCGACACGGCAAAAACTCGAGAAGTTGACAATTGAGAAAGGATTGCCTCGTAGTTTACATAGTTTTATTAACGAGATGAAACAGAAATATACGACATATATGATTTATGAGAATTGTCGTCCCCGATTTAATCATGAGTACGCATTATCTAAATTGAAAGCGGAAGGCTATAAAATTGCTGTCTGCTCCAATTCTATTCGTATGACGATTGAAATGATGATGGAATATGCACGGTTAGACTCATACCTTGACTTTATTATTTCTAATCAAGATGTGGAAAAGCCAAAGCCGGACCCTGAAATCTATCAAACTGCTATGGAGAAATTACAATTATCGCCAGAAGAGTGTTTGATTTGTGAAGATAATGATAATGGTATTAAGGCAGCATTAGCAAGCCGTGGGAATCTTATGACAATCCGCACTGTTGATGATGTTAATTATACTGCTATTAAAGAACGTATTGCCCAAATTGAGGGGGTGTAATATGAATATATTGTTTTTGATGGGTGGGAATGCCGATAAAAATAAGGAAGACTATCCTTTGTACCTTACGGAAGTGAGAGGTAAGACTCTATTAGAAAATCAAATTGAATCAGCGGAAGAGCTGAATCCAGAAACAATTATTTTCTGTGTGAAAGAGACTGAAATCAAGCAATATAGTACGGATAGTGTTATATCGCAACTTGTACCTAATGCGAGGATAGTCCCTATTGCAGGTATGACGAAAGGCGCTATTTGCACAGCCTTATTAGCAAGTGAATTTGTTGATAATACAGAAGAACTTGTAATCATGGCCATTGATGACTTTATGGATGCATCAGGCTTAGATATTATTAATTTATTTAGACAGAATGAGGTAGATGCGGGTGTAGTATGCTTTAAGTCTATACATCCTCGATATTCTTTCGTAAAAATTAATGATGATGGTGAGCCTACTCAATTTTCTGAGAAAACGCCTATTAGTAAACATGCGCTTATTTCATTTTATTATTTTAAAAATGGATTTGATTTCGTTACCTGTGCTAAAGATGTTATTCGTAAAGATCGATTGATTAATGGGAATTTCTATATTAGTCAAAGCTTAAATGAGATGATTTTACGACAAAAGAATATAATGGTAACAGAAATTGAGAGTGCACAATTCCATCCGTTAAAAACAGAACACCAATTGGCGGAATATATTATGGAATATAATAGAAGTATACAAAGCAAATAATAGATGGAAGGCGCCTTGTGGCGCCTTATCTTATATATTTAAGGCTTGCAGATAGAAAATTTGATTAGGTAAGTAGTTTATAGGTGGGAAAATGAAAGTTGATAATTTAGATTCGATGATTGGCGGTTGGTTTATTGGTAACTTCGAGCCGTCTTTATTTAAGACGAATGATTGTGAGGTAGCAGTCAAGCGATATAAGAAAGGGGATTACGAAGGTCGCCATTACCATAAGATTGCTACTGAGTATACAGTGATTGTAAATGGCCGAGTTAAAATGAATGGCGTTGAGTATGGTCCTGGCAGTATTATTATGATGGAACCAAATGAAGTGACGGATTTTGAATGTTTGGAAGATGGGACTGTTAATGTGGTCGTTAAAATACCTGGAGCGAATGATGATAAATACTTAGAGGATTAAGAGATAGTAATATTTGATTCCTGTTATATTCGTAATAGGTACTGTGTTTGTAAGTAATCTTTATAAATATAATATATATAAGTTGGGCTTATCGGACAGAACCTATAGTTTTTTATGCCGATGGAACTAGATATTCTTTGGTTCCGTCGGCATTTTAACTTTTTGAGAAAATTTTAAAGGGTGCGCAAAACATGTCATGAAAAGTGCTGTATTACGTTGTGTTTTTATGGTGTATGTAAAAGAGGTTTATCAATGTATAAAGTCCTTATTAGTCAAATTAAAAATTTTATAGATACTTGTAGTTCTCGTGGAGCACTCATGTTGAATGGGACCTGGGGTTCAGGAAAAACATATTTTGTGAAGAATATTCTTAAGAATGAATTAGAAAAATCTGGTTATTTACGTAAAAAGAAGTTTATATATATTTCTCTTTATGGTAAGTCATCTATTCATGATGTAGAGGCAAATATTTGTCTTAATAGTTTTAAAGAGGGGGATAGTAATACTTTTATCAAGAAGAGTTATGGTTTTTTTAAGGGAATTAACGAAATTATTCAACCGAATTCTTTTTCCCTTTATGGCTTCAGTGCATCCATAGATATTAGTAAATTAATATTGGGGGACTACCTTACTTCATGTAACGATACAATCCTTATTTTGGATGATGTTGAACGTTGCGCTTTGGATACTAAAGCTATATTTGGTCTTATTTCTAATATAATTGAAAACATAAATGCTATCGTTATTTTGATTATTAATGAAGAACAATATCATTATATAGAAAATGGGAAAATCCAAGAATCAGATAAGACCTGGAACTATGAAAAGATTTATACTCAGGTAAAAGAAAAGAGTGTTTATATTACACTTCCTTTTAAAATAGATATTGATATAGTTTATGAATCGGTAGTCATGTCTAGAGGAGTAGATGGGCATGGCTATTTGAGGAAATATAAGGACATAATTATAAATCATTTCAGAGAAAAGGGCTGCTATAATATACGAGTTTTAAATTACATCTTTGATTTGATAGAGGGTCTTTTTACCTATTTGAAAGGCTTCTTGGATGAACTTAATGATCATGAAAAAAAGACCTTGTGCGAGCAACTTATAGATTATATAGCTCATCGTGGAATCGAGATAAAATTCGGAGTTAAAGGGCCTAGTTGGGGACTAGGTGAATATTGGAAATTTATAAGATTAGAAAGAAGTGAGACCTATACTTCCATAGTTGCTTTTGAACTTGTAGATACATTTATTGAAAAGTTGTATTTAAAAATAGATGAGTATATACCCTCATTGAAGGAGATTATATTCTATAATAATCAAAAAGATTTATCGCTACAACGGTTAAAGTATTGGCCTTCCTTAGAGGAAAATGACTTTCAAGAATTAATTCATTCACTTCCCAATGAATTAAAACGTGATTTATATCCAATTCAATCTTTTAAAGAGATTCTTAGTGTTTGTGCGGATATAAATTATTTTTTGCATGATAGTAGTCTTGATATACATTGCATACAGGGTATAATGTGTGAAAAGATAGATATGTTACGATCTCATATTTATATAGATTTTGATACCCCTCAGGTACCCTCATATGACTTATTTCAAAACTATATAGAACCAATTAAGGAAGCCATTGTGAGAAATAATAATAGGCCGGATCAAGCGTTAAATTTATCTTCGTATTTTAACGGCACTAAACCGATATCAGATTTATTTATAGTAGTTGATAGATTTATAGGGCAATATATTGGCGAGAAAAGATTTATATCCTATTTAGGAGAAATTGATATATTTATAGACTATCTTGCTCGCTGTACCAATGAGGATTTTCAAGTGATTCGTAATGTTTTGAGGAGAGTATACTATGGTACAGGGGATACTTTTAAGTCTGATAAGGCATTATTAGAGTTACTCCAAAATAGATTAAAAGGTTTAGAAGAAACTGTGAGTAATTCTAATTTTATTAAGCGAGAAAATATAAAGTTCTTAATTCAGGATATAAAAAAATATATAGCTACTATGAGTAATTAGTTAGAGCTTTTAGAAATTGTAATTGATCAAACTGAGGTGAGAGTAATATGTATAAGAAGTTGTCTCATTTCATTTCCACCCTCCTATCTATCCCTGTACACGACATAACCTCTATCACCCCCCTCAAATCTGGCTTAACTAACGCCTCCTACCTAATCACCCTCACTAACGGAGATCGTTACATCTTGCGCTATCCTAGGCCTGAAACAGAGGCTTTAGTTAACCGCCAGGCTGAGGCAGCTACTTATGAAGCCATAAAGGACCTAGGAATTTCTGAACGGGTCCTATATATAGACCCCACTAGAGGCCTTAAGCTTAGTTCCTTTATTGAGAAGGCCCATTGCTTGGACCTGTCCAATCAGAAAGATTTGTATGCGGCTCTGCTTTGCTTACACCACCTCCATAGGTGTGGGCGGACTATCGATTATAGGATAGATTTCCCTGGCTTAATCGCCCATTATGAGAGATTGCGGCGGGGGGCTTCGCAATTAGCTGATTATGAGATTAATAGGAAACATGTTTTTGACCTTCTTGCCTGGCTAGAAGACCAGCCTCGGGAGGAGGTTCTTTGCCATGGGGATTTTAATTGTCAAAATATCCTCCTAGGCCCTGATGAACAGGTCCACCTTATCGATTTTGAGTATGCTGGTATGGGTGATCCTGCCTGGGATGTAGCCAGCCTCTGCCTTCATTCCCAATTGGGTTTAGAGGGGGTCTATAGGATCATTGAGGCTTATTATGGCCCAGACCCTGATGCGGTTATATACGATAAGGTTTACGCTTATCTAGCCATAGGGGGATTTATCTGGTCTTTGTGGACAGAGCTTAGGGAAGGGGCCCGGCTTTCAGCTTGTTCTTACCTAGAGAAACAGTATCAGTATGTGGAGACTTATTATACAATGGTTTTAGGCACATGTTCGTGTCAGTAAGGTGTATTGTAGATAAACTGAGCTATATTGGGGTCTTCTTATGAAAAATCCTTTTTCTCTTCGTCTCTCACAATTTCATATACCCAAGACTAAGCCCCGGTCATTCGAGGAGCTTGGTCTTAATCGCCGGTCCTTGATTAAGCTTATCTTAAAAGGAGCCTTAGTTGGCATTATAGCGGGATTTTTTGGAGCTACCTTCCGCTGGGGCATTCTGACATCAGAACATATTCGCTGGCACCTTATGGAGGAGATTACGCCTTTAGGAATTGTCCTTTGGTTAATCCTCATGGTGGTCATGGCCTTTATCATCGACCGTTGCCTCAAGTGGGCGCCCTTGTCTGGTGGCTCTGGGATTCCTCAGATTGAAGGGGAAATGGTAGGTCTCTTTGACATGAAACCGGGGCGCACCTTAATTTCTAAGTATATTGGTGGCATCCTGACGGGATTGGCGGGCTTTTCCGTAGGCCGAGAAGGGCCGGCTGTTCAACTAGGGGGATCTGTAGGTAAGCTTATTTCCTACTTCCTCAAATCCTCCATTCGTGAACAACGCCTTCTCACATCAGCCGGGTCGGCAGCGGGTCTAACAGCGGCTTTTTCGGCTCCTGTATCGGGGGCTATTTTCGTCTTTGAAGAGGTGCACAAGTCCTTTTACCCACTCCTAGTGGTACCGACCTTTGTGGCGACTATCTGTTCTAACTTCGTCACTTCCACCATCTTTGGTCTTGAACCAGCCTTAGGCTTTTCTGTTATGGAAGGCTTGCCCATTAACTACTTCGGTCTCCTCCTCCTTATGGGGATCTTTATGGGACTGGTCGGTGTCTTCTTCTGCCGTATGATCTTCCTCATGAAGGATTTCTTTGCTTGGATGAAGGTTCCTTCCTTTGTGAAGTTGTCTATTACCTTCTTAGCGATTGCCCTCATCGGTTTTGATTCTCAACTC
The DNA here is from genome assembly GCA_934191645.1 of uncultured Veillonella sp. Lineage (GTDB taxonomy): Bacteria > Bacillota > Negativicutes > Veillonellales > Veillonellaceae > Veillonella. The sequence goes on from CAKPUJ010000022.1 coordinate 22,219, forward strand.
CTCTTGGGGGGCGGCAATGACCTTGTCGGTCAATTGGCTTATGGTCATTATGGGATTCTGCTTTTAGCGGGAATCGTTTTGGGTAAGGTCTTGGTGACCACCTTCTGCTATGGGTCTGGTGCACAAGGGGGTATTTTCCTCCCTATGTTAGTTATCGGCGGGGCTGCTGGGGCTCTCTCTAATGGGATTTTTCTTCACTATGGTCTCATCGGGGATGGCTATACAGCCCAGTTTGTCATCTGTGCCATGGGTGGTATGTTGGCAGCTGCTATGCGGACCCCTCTTTTGGCTATTCTCCTGGTTTTGGAGATGACCAATTCCTTTTCCAATATCTTCGCTGTTGGTACCGTAACCATGGTGGCTTACTTGGTGGCAGAAATGCTGAAAGAGCCGCCAATTTATGATTCCCTCCTTCAAGCTATGACCAAGGATAAGAATGTGGAACCAGTCCAAACCTTCTTCCAAACTAAGGTTCCTGTGGTCAGCCCCTACATTGGGGTGGCCCTCAAGGACTTGCACATCCCTTCTGAGGCCTTAATCGTATCTATCAATCGTAATGGGGACTATATCGTGCCTCTAGGAGATGTAAAGTTAGCTGCTGGGGATGAGGTGCAGGTATCCTGTAAGCGAGGTTGTCTGCAGGAGGCTAAGGCTTTTTTCCAGGCGACGACAAGTGAATAATATAGAGAGTGCTAGCTAATTGCTTAATCTGGTCGCCCACATTAGGAGGGCGACCATTTTTAGTGTGCAAAAATAGCGTTTTTTGTACATTGGTGTTAAAATTTGGTAAATAATGTTCGAAAAGAGAGTTTTTTGAACATTACATTTTATGTAACAAGATATAGGGGGGCCATATGGAATTTGATTCTTTGTACAAAATTTACTATAAAAATGAAGATGAATGGCAGGATATGCTAGATAAAAGAAGGGAGTCTGAGAGCACGATTTCTTTGCCTTTAAAGATTCGTGAATATAACCGGCGCCCTATATTTCCATCATTTTTTATGTATCATCCAGAGTTGGTTCAACTTTTACTGAAGTTAGAGGATAAAAAAGCCAAATTCTCTATGCTTGTAAATGGGGTGCCACAAATTATGGTGATCCATTTGTTAAATAATTTTTTGTCCAATGAAATTAAGGCTAGTAATGACATTGAAGGAGTTCATTCTAGTCGGCATGAAATTCAAAAGGCTATTATAAATTCGCAAAATACAAATCTTAGGTTTTCAAGTATAATAGCGAAATATAAAGCTTTATTACAAGGAGATATTGATTTTGCCTACCATTCAAGTCAGGAAATTCGAGATTTGTACGATGAGATTATAGCCAGTGAAGTGGATAAGGCGGACTTACCTGATGGCCTTATATTTAGGGTCGATTCAGTTGATGTTGTGTCACCGACACAAAAGATTATTCATAGAGGGCTTTTACCGGAGGCCCACATTATAGAAGAAATGGATAAAGCCTTAGGGGTATTGAATGATGAGTACATTCAATTGCCCATTAGGGTAGCTATTTTCCACTATTATTTTGGATATATACACCCCTTTTATGATGGAAATGGTAGGACCAATCGTTTTATATCGACTGTTTATCTAGCTAAATCATTCCATCCTTTGTTAGCATTATCTTTGTCTGTAACCGTGAAGAGTCATAGAGGAGCGTATTATGATGCTTTCAAAATGACTACATCTGAGCGTAATGGTGGGGATGTAACGACTTTTATAATGGAGTTTTTGAAATTACTAGAGGAAAGTATAGACAATGTATCTGCCTTGCTAGAGAAAAGGGTTAGTCAACTAGATGAATATAGTAAAAAGTTAGATGTATTCTTAGATCGGCAAAAAGTCTCGGACTCTCTTCTCAGAAAAATGTATTATCTTCTTTTGCAGGCTCGTTTGTTTTCTTCTAGGGCTGGAATTAGTAGGAATGAAATGATGCAAGCATGCCAGAAGAGTAGAGGAACTATTCATAACCGCCTTCAGAAAATCCCAGGGGAATATCTGGTAAAGGTTAAGAGAGGGAGGGAAGAAGCCTACATGTTAAAAATGAGCTTATTAGCGCATGATTAGAATTATGGATAGTTATAACCTATGGTGGCGTCCTATTAGCAACTATTTTTCTATCTTATATCCCTCTGCTATAGTAGGTTCATAGTCTTTTTTCGATATTTGGAGGATTCTTATGACCCT
>CAKPUJ010000023.1:0-23652 GCA_934191645.1 uncultured Veillonella sp.
TGCACTTACTCCTGTATTGGTTAAGGATGTAGTGTTACCATTTCCATCAGTTGCATTAACGCCACCTTTAGTTAAAGATGTTGTTTGACCGCTGGCATCTTTAGCTGTTACACCATCTTTTGTAGTAACAGTGGATACACCATTGTTATCCTTAATTTCAGATTTCGTTGGTGCCAATGTTTGGGTATTACCAGATGTATCTGCAATCGTAATAGAACCACCTGTCACCATAGTAGTATTACCGGATGCATCTTTGAACGTAGCAGATGTTAAACCGCTCAATACCTTCGCAAGGCGAATGTTCAATGTGCCTGCCCCATCGGACACGACACCGATGTTGCCAGAGCTTAAATCAGCTGGTGTTGTTACGCCACCTTTAATGGACAATACTTCACCGTGTTTACGGACAGATGTGGCACCTGTATCGCCATCAAATTTATGTTCTGCATCAGCTAAGGCTTGTGCTGTATTTGCATTGGATTTAGTAATTGCATCGTTAATAGCGGTTGCTACGTTTTGTGTTGTAGCTACGCCATTTTTACCAGCTGTAGTACCTTGTGTAGAACCATTAGCACCGATTTTACCGGTTGTATCATCAAGAACAAGTTTACCTTCGTCTACATTTACAGTATATGTTTTCACACCGCCTGCTGTATTATCGGATACCGTAGCAAGGCCTGTACCTGTTACCTTAACTGCATCTTGTGCAGATGCTACTGCCAAGTCTTTGATCACTGTTTTACCAGCAGATGAAATATTGGACAAATCCTTGTCAGCAGATTTTTCTGCCGCTGTCACAGCTGCTGTCAATTTAGCCGTTGGAGCAATGGTTACATCATCACCGATAGCAGATGTAGTGATTAACGCATTAGCGCCTGTATCACCTTTAATGTTGAAAGTAATAGCATTTGTGCTGAGTTTCTTCGCTGTTGTAGAACCAGCATCACTGCCAAGAGCAATGGTGTTGTTACCCAATGCTGTGGTTGCATCGGTAGCTGATTTTACAGCGTCATCCATTTGTTTCTTGTTAACCGCAGCATCATCAGTAGTAGCTTTACCAACATTCTTAATTTGGGTATTACCAGCATCGATACCAGAACCATTCAACTTAACAGTATTAGTACCATCAGTGGCAGTGACACCAGCTGGTGCTACTGTCGTTGTGTTTGTACCGTCAGTAGTGGATAAACCACCTTTAGTCATAGCAGTTGTGTTACCAGCACCATCCGTGATAGTAGAGGAACCACCTGTTACGGTTTGTGTATTGCCGGATCCATCTGTAAATGTAGCAGATGTTAAACCTGTTAGGGCTTTTGCCATCTTGATATTTAATGTACCAGATGCTGTATCACCTACCACTGCGATATTACCAGATGTAAGGTCTGTAGCAGTTGTGGATGCACCGCCTTTGATGTTGAGTTGTTCACCATGTTTACGGCTAATTACGGTAGCATCATCGCCAGCAAAATTGTGTTTTGCATCAGCTAAAGCTTGTGCATTATTGGCATTTGCTTTAGTCACAGCGTCATTAATAGCAGTCGCAACGTTTTGTGTTGTAGCTACGCCATTTTTACCAGCTGTAGTGCCTTGTGTAGAACCATTAGCACCGATTTTACCGGTTGTATCATCAAGAACAAGTTTACCTTCGTCTACATTCACAGTGTATGTTTTCACACCGCCTGCTGTATTATCAGATACCGTAGCAAGGCCTGTACCTGTTACAGTTACAGCATCTTGTGCAGCTGCTTTAGCTACGTTCTTAACAGCATTTTCAGATACGGCTACTTCATAGGTTTCACCCTTAGCGGTACCTGTTTGACCAGTTACAGTAGCCAAGTTGTTATCACCAGATAATGTTTTAGCGACTACCTTTTCAGTAGATAGGGATCCACCTGCTGCAGCCGTAATGGCCGCATCCATTTGGGCCTTATTAACTGCCGCATCAGCAGTAGTACCCGTAGCAACACCTTTAATTTCCTTGTTACCTGCATTGATACCAGCCGTTGTCATGGAAATAGCAGAAGCACCAGCACCACTTGGTGTAATGGTTACGCCATCACTATTAATAACAGTCGTATTGCCACCAGCAGTAGTGAAGGTTGCAGATGTTAAGCCACTCAATACCTTCGCGAGGCGAATGTTCAATGTACCTGCCCCATCGGATACAACACCGATGTTACCGGTTGTCAAATCAGTAGCATTAGATACGCCACCTTTAATGGACAATACTTCACCGTGTTTACGTACAGATGTGGTACCTGTATCACCATCAAATTTATGTTCAGCATCAGCTAACGCTTGTGCTGTATTCGCATTGGACTTAGTGATTGCATCGTTAATAGCGGTTGCTACGTTTTGTGTTGTAGCGACGCCATTTTTACCAGCTGTACTACCTTGTGTAGCACCATTAGCACCGATTGTACCGGTTGTATCATCAAGAACAAGTTTACCTTCATCTACATTTACAGTATATGTTTTCACACCGCCTGCTGTATTGTCAGATACTGTAGCAAGGCCTGTACCTGTTACGGTTACAGCGTCTTGTGCTGCGGCCTTAGCTACATTCTTAACTGCGTTTTCAGAAACAGCAACTTCGTATGTTTCACCCTTAGCGGTACCAGTTTGACCTGTTACAGTAGCTAAGTTAGTATCGCCAGTTAACGCCTTAGCAATTACCTTTTCAGTAGATGTAGCTGCTGTTTGTGCATTAGCGATGGCTGTTTCCATTTGGCCTTTGCTAACAGCGGAATCGGCAGCTGTACCATCGGCGATACCTTTTACTTCTTTACCGCCCGCATTGATACCATCTGTTTTATCAAGAACAATACCACCAACAGTCACTTTATCGAAGGATACATTCTTAGCCGTACCAATTGTAATGGCACGACCTGCATTTGTAATAGCAATGTTATCGCCATTGATGAAGTTGACACTTTCACCACCAGATACAGCAGTTGTACCACCGCCATTTGTTTCTACATTCCAAGAAGCAGCCGTTTTAGCAAGGTTCTTAATGTAGGTATCACCGGCAGCAGATAAGTTGGACAAGTCTTTATCAGCAGATTTTTCTGCAGCTGTCACAGCAGCACTCAACTTAGCAGTTGGAGCGATGGTGACATCATCACCTGTGGCAGATGTTGTAATGAGTGCATTTGCACCAGTTTCACCTTTAATGTTGAACTTAATGCCACCAGTTGTGCTTAATTTCTTAGCAGTAGTTGTACCAGATTCACTACCTAACGAAACCGTATTATCTGTTGCACCTTTCAATGCATCATCCATTTGTTTCTTGTTAACAGCAGCGTCATCAGTAGTACCATTAGCAACATTCTTAATTTCTTTGTTACCAGCACTAATACCACTAGTTGTTACAGAAATTGGTGTGGCACCAGCACCAGCTGGTGTTACGGTTACACCTGTAGGCGCTGTCGTAGTAGTATTACCAGCTGCGTCAGTCGTTGTTACGCCACCTTTAGTGATAGTAGTTGTGTTACCAGCACCATCCGTGATAGTAGAGGAACCACCTGTTACGGTTTGTGTATTACCGGATCCATCTGTAAATGTAGCAGATGTTAAACCTGTTAAGGCTTTTGCCATCTTGATATTTAATGTACCAGATGCTGTATCACCTACGACTGCGATATTACCAGATGTAAGGTCTGTAGCAGTTGTGGATGCGCCACCTTTAATGTTGAGTTGTTCACCATGTTTACGGCTAATTACGGTAGCATCATCGCCAGCAAAATTGTGTTTTGCATCAGCTAAAGCTTGTGCATTATTGGCATTTGCTTTAGTCACAGCGTCATTAATAGCAGTCGCAACGTTTTGTGTTGTAGCTACGCCATTTTTACCAGCTGTAGTGCCTTGTGTAGAACCATTAGCACCGATTTTACCGGTTGTATCATCAAGAACAAGTTTACCTTCGTCTACATTCACAGTGTATGTTTTCACACCGCCTGCTGTATTATCAGATACCGTAGCAAGGCCTGTACCTGTTACAGTTACAGCATCTTGTGCAGCTGCTTTAGCTACGTTCTTAACAGCATTTTCAGATACGGCTACTTCATAGGTTTCACCCTTAGCGGTACCTGTTTGACCAGTTACAGTAGCCAAGTTGTTATCACCAGATAATGTTTTAGCGACTACCTTTTCAGTAGATAGGGATCCACCTGCTGCAGCCGTAATGGCCGCATCCATTTGGGCCTTATTAACTGCCGCATCAGCAGTAGTACCCGTAGCAACACCTTTAATTTCCTTGTTACCTGCATTGATACCAGCCGTTGTCATGGAAATAGCAGAAGCACCAGCACCACTTGGTGTAATGGTTACGCCATCACTATTAATAACAGTCGTATTGCCACCAGCAGTAGTGAAGGTTGCAGATGTTAAGCCACTCAATACCTTCGCGAGGCGAATGTTCAATGTACCTGCCCCATCGGATACAACACCGATGTTACCTGTTGTCAAACTAGCAGCATTTGTTACGCCACCTTTAATGGATAATACTTCACCGTGTTTACGAACGGATGTAGTACCTGTATCACCATCAAATTTATGTTCTGCATCGGCTAAGGCTTGTGTTGTGCTTGCTTTTGCTTTAGTCACAGCATCGTTAATAGCAGTCGCTACATTTTGGGTTGTAGCTACGCCATTAGAACCGGCCGCACCAGATGCACCAGTCGTACCAGCAGCACCGACTTGCCCATTGGCAGCTACCACCAAATTACCAGTATTCACGTCTACCGTATATGTTTTAACGCCGCCCACTGTATTATCGGATACCGTAGCAAGGCCCGTACCGGCTACTTTCACAGCATCTTGGGCAGCCCCTTTAGCTAAATTTTTAATAACCGTTTCACCGCTAGAGGAAATATTGGACAAATTCTTGTTCGCTGCATTTTCAGCGGCCGCAACAGCAGCAGTCAATTTAGCAGTTGGTGTAATAGACACATTATCCCCTGTAGCTGCTGTGGTAATCAAGGCATTAGCGCCTGTGTCGCCTTTGATGTTGAAAGCAATAGCACTTGTGCTAAGTTTCTTGGCTGTAGTAGAACCAGAGTCACTACCAAGAGCAATGGTATGATTACCCAAAGCTGTGATAGCATCGGAAGCTGCTTTCACAGCATCTTCCATTTGTTGTTTATTCACTGCAGACGTAGCTGTTGTGCCAGTAGCAAGGCCTTTAATTTCCTTATTACCTACATTGATACCTGCCGTTTTATCGATGGATATACCACCAACAGTGACTTTATCAAAGGATACATTCTTGGCTGTACCGATTGTAATCGTACGACCTGTATTAGTTACAGCAATGTTATCGCCATTAACAAAGTTGACTTTATCGCCACCGGATACGGCCGTAGTACCACTGCCATTCGTCGATACATTCCAAGCAGCGGCTGTTTTAGCTAAGTTTTGGATATACGTGTTACCAGCCGTAGACAAGTTAGACAAGTCCTTATTTGCTGCACTTTCAGCAGCGGTAACAGCGGCGGTCAATTTAGCAGTTGGTGCAATGGTTACATCATCGCCACTAGCAGATGTTGTAATCAACGCACTAGTTCCAGTTTGTCCCTTAATGTTAAATTTAACATCCCCAGCGGCCAATTTTTTAACCGTCGTGGATCCTGTAGTTCCACCAAGGGCAATCGTACGATTGACAGCAGTTGACGAATCCGTAATCGATTGTTGCGTTGTCGTATTCAAGTCATAAGATACTTGACCATTCGCACCTATCGTAGCCACCGTAGTTGTACCATTTTTAAAATTAAGACCATCGGATACCTTAACCGTATTAGCCGTACCACCATTGGCCTTATAGCTAATCGTTTGATCCGCATTTGCTTGGTTAATCGCTTGCGCTACATTATTGGCGTCCGCCATACCTGCACTAGCACTAGCCGTACCATTCGCAACGGTAATATTTTGCTTTTTAGCAGAAATGGTGAGCGTTTGATTATTACCCTTTGTCGTAATATACGTGCTATCACCGACTACGTTTAATGCACTATTTGTCAAATTAACGTCGCCCTTTGTGCTGCCGTCGGCTGTGAAAGCAAGGTTCATGCTCTTAAGTTGTGCTACGTTGACCGCATCAGTATTGTTGGTACCAGCTGCAAGGCCTGTTAATTGACGTGTATTAGTACCATCGCCAATAGAAACAGCAGCCCAAGTGCTTGTTAACGCATTACCAGTTAAGCCTGCAAATGTATTTGACCGGCCTGTATTAGGATTATAGCCAGCACCAGCTACTGTATTTGCTATGGAACCAGCACCCAATGCTACGCCACCTTCTACAGTAGCTTGTGTATTAGCACCCAATGCTAATGAGTTCTTGCCGACTGCCTTCGCCGTATTACCATAAGCGGCAGCATTTTCACCACTCGCAGCAGAATTATAACCAACAGCAACCGTAGCGCTTTGATTAGCCTCTGAATTGAGACCAATTGCCACCGCCGTAGAGCCAGTTGCCTGTGCTTGTGGCCCTAGTGCAGTTGCAGAAGCACCAGTAGCTTTAGAAGTCTTGCCGAGTGCTACAGAATTAATATTGTTAGATACTGTATCTTGGCCAATGGCAATGGAATCACCATTGCTAGCATTCGCACTTTTCCCTAATGCGATAGAGTCTCCACCAGTAGCTTGAGATGACTTACCAATAGCTACTGCGTCACCACCAGTAGCAACGGTGCCATTACCTACTGCTACAGCAGATTCACCACTGGCACTAGCAGATTTACCAACCGCAATAGCCGCCTCACCACCAGATTCGGAATTAAACCCAGCAGTATAAGAGTAAGCCCCTGTAGCTTTTGCATTCGCACCAAGAGCTACAGCAAGTGTAGCGGATGCACTAGCCTTTTCGCCTATCGCCATGCTATGAATAGCTGATACTTGCGATTGATAACCAACAGCAATCCCATAGTCCGATCCGGATGTTACCTTACTTGCATTACCTAATGCAACACCATAGGAAGCTCTATTCTCTGCAATAGTACCTATTGCCACTGTATTATTACCTTGAGCATGTGCACCTGCACCAACGGCAACAGATGGTTGAATGGTCCCGCCTTGGGCGGTCCCTGACCCATAACTTCTATAGCCAATTGCGATGGATTGATTAGAGTCAATATAAGCGGCACTACCTATAGCGACACCATTGGTTGTCCCTGGTTTAACCGAACCATTGGCAAGCTCTGATGATGGTTTATCAGAAAACGGAATTGGGGACACCGCCATTACATGAGTTCCCATTGTTGACATCGTTAGCCCTGCCAAAATACTAGCTACTATAATCTTCTTTTTCCCCGTTGTATTCTTCGCCATTTCCGATACAACGACGTAACATTGTTTTGATTTAGACCAAATGACTTTGAAAATCTTGTTCATGTGTTATTTGACTCCTATCTTTTCAATTAAAATTTGATGTTTTCTAATGTTTTCTGGATTGAATAGTGAAAGGAATTATTTTGACTACCTGTGGTATCATCCATACCGCATCATATTGAGTACCATTGAATGCACGAGTATTTGGTAAATTATGTACCATTTTTTCCATATCCCACACAAAATCATTGTCCATCCGATAGGACACGATTTTAGCACCATGCGTACGGAATTTCTTTTCTAGTTCAGGTTCTAAAGTTAGGGTCCCTCGATTAGAATATTTGTTGTTTCTGTAACTTCATCCGCTTCATAGATTTCAATATCCATAAGATCAAGGCGCATATTATCAGATATGCTAGCCTTGTCATTACGCCAATAGACAAAATATACCTTATCAACGCCTTCGATTTGTTCCAAGCATTGTTTTAAGAAATACATATTTTGACCGGCCCCATTGGACCAAATATGGTTATATGTTTTCCCCCAAAAAAAGGTTATCCCAATATTAATACGCCCTCACCCCTTTGCCATTCTTCTACATACTAGTAAGTACTAACTTGTATTTACTAAATAATAAAATCATAAATTAAATCTAATCTCTCAAATGTTAATTTTTTATTCACAAATTTTATTATAATTCAAATATTTTAGATATTCAACACTTTTTCATTAAATAACTACCATTTTTGTATATTATTTTTATTTCAATTTATTACAGTATTTATAGCCATAGAATAAAACTAAGGTAAAATTAAAAATAAAATATATCTACTAGTTAAAAAATAAAAAAAATCCTCTTGAAAATGATCGTTTTAATCATCAAGAGGATTTTTTATAATTTTATTTTTTTTCTATATATATCATATATTTTTAATCTTTCCGACTCAAATCCACTTCTTTTAATGGTACCAGCTTAGTCTTGCGACTCAACTTATAACCGAAATAGAGAAGGAGGAAGGCTGGAATCCCGATATAAGCAACAGATACGCCATACCAGTCGATTTCATCACCCAAGAAGGCCGAATAGTTTTGACCAGCGATGATAAAGATACACATAGCCAAAGCCAAGAGTGGACCCAATGGGAAGAGAGAGGCTGTAAATGGCAATTCGCTAAGATCCCGCCCTTGTGCCTTAAAGGCCCGACGGAAACGATAGTGGGAAATAGCAATGCCCACCCAGGCGATAAAGCCAGACATACCAGAGATGTTAACCAACCAGTTGTAGGCTTGGCCTTCACCAATAAAGGATGTAAGGAATGCAAAGAGACCTACTGCAGTTGTTGCCAAGAGGGCTGGTACAGGAACACCACGCTTATTGAGCTTAAGGAATACCTTTGGTGCCTGTCCTTCCTTAGCTAATGCATAGAGCATACGGGTAGAGGAATAGAGACCAGAGTTACCAGCAGACAAAACAGCCGTCAAGATAATGGCATTGATAAAGCTAGCGGCAAAGGCAAAGCCGAAGCGGTCAAATACCAAGGTAAATGGAGAGATGGATACATTCTCAATAGAAGAATTGAGAAGATTTGGATCCGTATAAGGAATCAGGAAGCCAATGACGATGAAGGCACCAATATAGAACATCAAAATCCGCCAGAAGATGGATTTGATGGCCTTTGGTACATTCTTTTCAGGGTCTTCTGATTCACCTGCAGCCACACCGATGAGTTCTGTCCCCTGGAAGGAGAAACCAGCCACCATAAAGATAGCTAAGATAGAGCCCAAACCACCGACGAACGGAGCTTCGCCAGTTGTCCAGTTTTCAAATCCAGGAGAAGTCCCACCAATACCTAAAATAAGAAGAGATCCTATAAAGAGGAATACGAAGACTGTAATAACCTTGATAGAAGAGAATACATATTCGCTTTCACCGAAGGACCGGGTGGAGAGGATATTGATGAGGAAGAGGGCCCCTATAAAGAGGGCCGACCAAAGTGAGGCAGGCACATCAGGGAACCAATATTTCATAATCAGGGCACCCGCCAAAATTTCTGCAGCCAAGGTAATAGCCCAGTTAAACCAATAGTTCCAACCCAAGGCAAAGCCAAAAGCTGGATCCACATAGCGAGTGGCATAGGTTCCAAAGGAACCAGATGTTGGCAAGTAGGTAGCCATTTCACCTAAACTTGTCATAAGGAAGTAAACCATAAGACCGATGAGGCCATAGGCTACGAGAGCACCACCAGGACCAGCGGTAGAGATAGTTTCCCCACCAGCCACAAAGAGGCCTGTCCCGATGGAACCACCCAAGGCGATCATCATCATATGGCGAGATTTTAAACTACGTCGTAATTTTCTTTCTTCAGCCATGCTATCACGTTCCTACAAGTCCAAGTTACGAACGTACTTAGCGTTGTCTTCAATGAACTTACGACGAGGTTCTACCTTGTCACCCATGAGTACATTGAAGATACGGTCCGCTTCGATAGAATCTTCCAAGGATACTTGGAACATAGTTCGATTTTCAGGATTCATGGTCGTTTCCCACAATTGTTCAGGGTTCATTTCACCCAAACCTTTGTAGCGTTGGATAGTGATATTGTCACGACCCACTTCATCCAATTTAGCCGTCAATTGTTCATCAGAGTACACATACCAATGAGATTTACCCTTCTTAATTTGGTAGAGAGGTGGTTGTGCAATAAATACGTGACCCCCTTCAATTAAAGGTTTCATATAGCGATAGAAGAAGGTGAGAAGAAGTGTCCGAATATGAGCTCCATCTACATCGGCATCAGTCATGATAATAATCTTGTTATAGCGGGATTTAGTGATATCAAACTCTTCCCCAATGCCTGTACCAAAAGCGGTAATCATGGACCGAATTTCATTATTAGCCAAAATCTTATCCAAACGGGATTTTTCTACATTGAGAATCTTACCGCGCAATGGCAAGATAGCTTGGTAACGACGGTCACGACCGGATTTCGCAGAACCGCCCGCAGAATCCCCTTCGACCAAGTAAATTTCAGTCATGGATGTATCTTTTTCAGAGCAGTCAGCCAATTTACCAGGCAAAGAAGATACTTCCAAGGCATTCTTACGACGAGTCAAGTCACGAGCCTTACGAGCTGCTTCGCGGGCCCGATTAGCCATAGTTGCCTTTTCAATAATCTTCTTAGCATCCGCAGGGTTTTCTTCGAAGAAAGTCTTGAGCCCTTCCGATACGATTACATCGGTAATCCCCTTAACTTCGGAATTACCTAATTTAGTCTTGGTTTGCCCTTCGAATTGTGGTTCCAACACCTTAACAGAAACGACAGCTGTCAAACCTTCCCGCACATCGTCACCGGTCAAATTGGACTCAGATTCCTTAATAAGACCAGTCTTACGACCATAATCATTGATAGTTCGAGTCAAAGCAGATCGGAAACCGGATAAATGGGTACCACCATCAACGGTATTAATGTTATTAACGAAGGAGAGGATATTATCAGAGTAACCATCATTATATTGGAGGGCTACATCTACAACAACGTCATCCTTTTCATTATCAATAGAAATGATATTTTTATTGATGGTTTCCTTGTTTTCGTTCATAAATTTGATGAACTCAGACAAGCCACCTTCGTAGTGGAAGCATTCCACACGAGGCTCTTCACCACGCAAATCAGAAATGGTAATTTTAAGACCCTTATTGAGGAAAGCCAACTCTTGCAAGCGAACTTTGAGAGTATCAAAATCAAAGACAGTGGTTTCAAAGATTTCTGAATCTGGTTTGAACAAAACGGTTGTCCCTGTATGGTCAGTCTTACCGATTTCGTGCAATTCGGATGTCTTGTGGCCACGAGCAAAAGAGATTTCTTGAATAATCCCATTCTGATGAACTTGAATTTTGGTCCATTCAGACAAGGCATTTACAACGGAAATACCTACGCCGTGGAGGCCGCCGGATACCTTATAACCGCCACCACCGAATTTACCACCTGCATGGAGCTTAGTTAATACCAATTCCACGGCAGACATACCAGATTCGTGCATGCCCGTTGGAATACCACGGCCATTATCCACAACGGTAATGGAATTATCTTTGTTGATGGACACTTCAATGTGTGTCGCATAGCCTGCGAGGGCTTCATCCACGGAGTTATCGACTACTTCGTATACCAAGTGGTGCAAACCACGGATAGAAGTAGACCCGATATACATACCAGGACGTTTACGAACTGCGTCTAAGCCTTCCAGAACTTGGATATTCTGGGCTCCGTAATTTTGCTCAGCCATTGTTCCTCCTTATAAAAATCAACCATACTTAGGTTTTGTATAGTCTAACATTATTTTTTGCCTAAATTTTATTATACTATAGATTTTCTTCTTTGAATATTTTATGAGTCCCTAGTTAACTCCTAAGGACCTAATTTTTCCTATTATTTCCTTCTACCTTTTCTCTAGCCTGGCCTTCAGGTAAAAACTTAGACCTATACTTAGCGCAAAGATTGGCCACAAATTGCGGCTCTAATTGGTCTACACTCTTGAAGGTGATAAGTTGAGCTAACATGTACATATGATGGGGATCATTAGACCCAAAGTGAACCTTATCCATATAATAATAGATCAATTCCTTACGAGCCTGATTAAATCCAGCCAAGGTACACCGCATATAGGATCCTATCTGGTCGTATTTAAGAGTTGGATAGTCTTGTAATATCTTAATAATCTGTCCCACATGAGCACGATACCGTCCATGATGGCACTGAGCACAAATAAGTCCCTTAGGACTTTTTCTACCATCTTGAGGTTCTATCCACTTACCACACAGTTTGCAGCGTACATAGCCTTTCTTAGAAAGCAATTGATTTTTTTTCCAATTTTGTACCTGCACCTTACGGCCTATAGCCTTCAAATTAGGATTTTTTATAGTCTCCAAAGAAGCATCAATAGAGTCTAAAATTTCCTTGGGCAAGGAAATTTTAGAAAAATCAATTTTCCCTTTAGGCTGATACGATAAGTCTATATTCTTAGCTTGCACTTCATCCTTAATAAAGGATTCTTTCTTCATAAGAACCCGAATATCATTAATGATATGGTCTCCATAATAATGATTGATAGAGCTTAAAATTTGCCCCTTACGCATAATCACTTCCTGCATCCACATAGAATTAGATGCCACTAGCGTAAGTATGGGAGCTTGTACAGATTCAATCGTTACTTGTTGAGCCATAGTAGGACCTACGATGGAATCCCATTTAGAACGAATACCATTAATTCGTATAGAAGAGGCCAATTGATTCATATCAATAGGTTGATAGCTCTCCTTAGACCCATCTTTTTGAGAATCATGGCGGCGGTAATCATCCTTATGAGACCAATTACGTTTTTTTTGGAGGTCTAAAATCTCAAACTGTGACATCTATACGACCTCCTCCCTGGCAATGAATATATTGAATTCGATCCATTCCCTTAAAATCATCTAGATCAGTAGTAGTGATAAAGGTTTGAATACGCTTGTGCAAAAAGTGAAGGAGATTCATACGGCGACTTTGGTCTAGTTCAGATAAAACATCATCCAAGAGTAAAACAGGGTATTCTCCCACCTCAGACTTTATAAATTCTAACTCTGATAGCTTAAGGGATAAAATAGCCGTCCGTTGTTGCCCTTGAGACCCAAATCTTTTTAAGTCCATTGTTCCTGAAAAGAAACCCAAATCATCCCGATGAGGTCCAATGGATGTATTTGTCCGATAGCGGTCCTTCTCTAGATTAGCCTTGAGAAGGTCATAAAACTCTTCTTTATGATTAACTCGGTGACCATCCTGGGAATAAGGTTGTTCATAAGATATGGATAAGTTTTCCAAGCCATCTGTCAACTTACGATTGAGAAGGTTAATTAAAATATTAATCTTTTTAAGAGATTCTAACCGCTTCTTTACGATAAAAGCAGAAGCCTCCGCTAACTGTAAATCCCATTCCTCTAAGGGTATATGCTTCTTTCCTCTATATTCTTTTAACAGATAATTACGTTGTTGCAATAGGCGATTATATTGAACCAGGGTATGGTAGTAGCTAGCTGACGTTTGCGATATTTCCATATCAATAAAACGCCGCCTATTAGATGGTGCCCCCTTAATTAGCTGTAGATCTTCTGGGCAGAAGATAACTGTATTTAAGGTACCAATCAGTTCCTTTTGGCTAATCTTAGTATCATTGAGATATATCTGCTTAGCCCCCTTATTGAATAGCTTAATATTCAAGCGATGAGGAGTATCCATCTTGTCAAAGTTAACTACCGTAGATGCTTCTTCTTTTCCCATCAAGAGCATATCAGAAGCCTCATTAGTCCGATGACTTTTACCAATGGTAGATACATAAATAGCCTCTACTATATTGGTCTTCCCAGACCCATTAGGACCGTATAAAACCACCATAGTAGGATCAAAAGCTATACTCAGGTCCTGATAATTGCGAAATTGAAACAATTGTAAGGAATTAATTTTCAAGGATTAAGCCTCTTCTTGACTAATGAGCAAAGATCCAAAACCAGCAATTTCAACTTGATCCCCTACATGAAGTTTTTTGCGTTTTTCTGTGCATACTTGTCCATTAAGGGAAACAGCCCCTTCTTCTAACAGGGGTTTAATTTGACCACCGGTCATGATGATACCGGCTAATTTTAAGGCTTGGTCCAATTGGATATAGTCTGTATGGATAGCCACATCTATATGTTCTTTCATACTAGTTTCCTTTATACCCGAACAGGGGTAACAACATAGGTGTAATTAGGATTATTATCTTGGCGGATAACTACAGGGCCATTTTGTTTTAAATAGAGATGAACCGTATCCCCTGTAGAATGGCGTAAAATATCTGTAATATAGCGGCCATTGAAGTTAATCGTAAATGGTGTTCCCTTGAATTCTACAGGGATTTCTCGTTTCAAGTTACCCATTTCAGAATTTTGAGAAGACAAGACAAGAGATTCTTCATTCCAGTCATAACGGATAACATTGTAAGAGAAATCTTTTGCTGCGAAGGATACTAAATCAACAGCATCAGCAAATTCCTTACGGCTAATAATAGCAGAAGAATCAAATTGAGCTGGAATTACTTTTTCGTATTCAGGATAGGTACCTTCAATCAAACGAGAGATAATATAGACATTTTCAAAGGTAAATACGATTTGTGTTCGGTTCCATACGATCGTAACGATAGATGGATTATTTTTAGGAAGTAAACGTGATACCTCCGATAAGGTTTTAGTTGGAATGATGCAACGAGTGGCGGACAAGGCTGGACTATCAAGGGTAATCTTTTTAACAGCCATTCTATGAGTATCTGTTGCTACCATGGTAACTTGAGCTTCTTTAATTTCTAAAAGGGCTCCTTGGAAAACAGGACGATCATCTTCTGTTGCCGCTGCATAGGTAGTAAGGTCGATTAGTTCTTTCAACTGATCAGAATCCATATCTACTTGGTTTTCATTGTGAATTTGTTCTACCAAGGCGAAATCTTCTGGATTGATAGTAACGAATACGAATTCTGCTCCATCAGAAGAAAGGGTAATTTTATTAGAATCTTCTGGTTTGTTGATGGTAAGGCTTGTACCTGGTGCTTTTTGTACGAATGTATTGAAATTATAAGAAGATACAACAGCAGTACCAGCTTCTTGAATATCTCCTGGAATGGATACCTTCATACCCAATTCGAAATCATTGGCTTGGAATTCAACTTGATCGCCTTTAGTTGTAATATAAATAGCTCCTGGTAAATTTGAGGAGATTTTATTTTGAGATACCTTTTGGAGGGTGTTTACAACATGAAGTAAGTTTTCTTTGGTAAAAGTAATATGCATGATTGATCCTTTCTTTATAGATAATCAACAATCTATCTTTTTCTAAAGCTGTTTTTGATTGTTTCGTAAATTAGTAGTCTTAGTAGTAGGGGTTTGTGGATTTGTGAAAAAGTTTTTTACCCTTAGATGGTGTGGGCTTGTGGGCATGTTTATAAGGGTGTGTATAGTTTGTAAAGACTTATCAATATATACACAGATTTTCTTATATTTAATTTTATCCACAAGCTTATCCACATCTTGTGAACAGGTTTATACACTGGTCTTTATTTTTTCTTTTATATCCTCTAGAGTATCGCGCAGAGCCGGATCTTTTTCCAGTTCTTTGGTGACCTTTGTATAAGCGTGAAGAATGGTTGTATGATCTTTGCCAAATGAAGATCCGATTTGTGGAAAACTTTCATTAATCAGTTCTCGGCATAGATACATGGCGATTTGACGGGGAACGACGAATTGCTTATTCCTCTTACTGCCTAATAGGTCTGTCTTTTTGATGGAAAAGTAGGATGCTATAAAGTCTTGAATACCTTTAATCGTTAGATACACTCGGTTGGAATCTGGTAAGAGGTTAGCCAAGGCCTTTTGTGTAAAGGCTAAGTCGATAGTATGTATCCGCCCTTCTCCTACAGCCATGGACAAGAGTGAATTGAGAGCCCCTTTGAGGGAACGGATGTTATCCTTAAAGGAAATGACAATGAATTCAATGGCTTCATGGTCAATATGGAGCTGTGGAAATTGATATTTCTTATGCTCAATAATGGATTGAAGGATAGCTGTACGCATTTCCCGGTCCGGTGGATCGATAGTGGTTACAGCACCTTCCATGAATCGTGTCCGCAAGCGGTCCGTTAAGGATTTCATATCCTGCGGCATGGTATCAGAGGTCAATACGATTTGTTTGTTATCGTTTTTTAATACATTAAAGGTATGGAAGAATTCTTCCTGGGTGGATTCTTTATTATCGAAGAATTGTATGTCATCAACTAGTAATACATCAATGTTACGGAAGGTATTGCGAAAGGTTTCTGGATTCTTATCTCTGATAGATTTGATGAATGAATTCATCAGGGCCTCTGAGGTAATACACATAACCTTTTTATCTGGATAGCGTTGTAAAATGTCATTTCCTATGGCGTGCATGAGGTGGGTTTTACCTAGACCTGATTCACCATAGATAAAGAGTGGATTGTAGAGTGTAGAAGGTGACTCTGCTACGGATTGAGCTAAGGAAAAGGCTACCCGTGTAGAATTACCGGAGATAAAGTTAGCAAAGGTAAAATCTGGATTGAGGCTAGATTGAGATAGGTCCACATTGTTAGTAGTATGATGGGCATCTCTAGTAAATTCCCCTGGGAATTCTTGTCCCTGTGGGTTTGGAATGGATGGATATTGCCTTTGCTGGCTTGGTTTATTAGGGCTAATAATCACTGGGTCTTGGTAAATTGGTTTGATGTATTCCTGATTTTCAAATTCATTTGGTTTAGGAATAGTTGTTTCTAGAGGGGTTTGATCAAGTTGGGAAGGTTCTTCATAACTAGTAGGCATTCCCATACCCATGTCGATGATATCTACATTGATGGAAGGCCCCATGATTTGATGGACCGCATCTAAGAGAACTTTACGGATGATTTCATTTTGTTCTATATAGTTTTTTATAAAGCTTTGCATAACCCCTAATTGTAATGTATTATCAAGCAATTGCAGGGGTAAGAGTCCAGAATGGATGGTCATTTCCCAAAGTTGATGGGGTAATTGCTTCTGTGTTATCTCCAAAATGGTTTGCCATTTCGACCCTAATTCCATATTTAACATGTGTCAGATCCTTTACTAGCAAGATGTAAACAGATTTTTGTGGATACTTGTGGATAAGTTCTGTAAAAAATATTCTACAAATTATAGATAAATTCAGTAACTACGGGAATTACAAGGTTTATTTTACCATGTGAATAACTTGTGGACAAGCTGTTTATAAGATGTGTATGAGAGTATGAATAAGCCTCATAAGCCTATAAAAAAATTGGATTTCTTATGTGTATAAATAAAATTATTCACAATGTGGATAAGTCTCCTATGAAAGGTTGTATTAAGGTGTAATTTCATATACCCATCATAAGAAAGGGTAACTATTGTTATAACACTTTATTTTTAATTTTTATAGTTTGATCTTACGGATTGACTTTACAGATTGACATTATAGTAGTTTAACCCTATAATTACACTGTTATGGTATAGAGTAAAACAAAAATACATTTCGAGGAGGTGTTTTACTGATGAAGCGTACTTACCAACCAAATACTCTTTGGAGAAAACGTACTCATGGTTTCCGTGAACGCATGAAAACTATTGGCGGCCGTCTCGTGTTGAAACGTCGTCGTGCCAAAGGCAGAAAACGTCTTTCTGCATAATATAATAGCTGTTTAGGCAGGAGAAAAAACTTGGCTTTACTGCCAAGTTTTTCTTTATTTCTCGGTATAATAGGAAGCATTCATGGATTACGGTATAGATAAAGCGAGAAGAATTCAAAAGAATAGCGATTATCGACTGGTCTATAAGCATGGCAAGTATGAAGTAGGACGTATGTCCGTTATCTATCGTATGCCCGTAGCTAAGCAGGCTACTAAAATCGGTTTTGTAACCGGTAAGAAGGTAGGTTGTGCCGTGGAACGCAATCGCGCTCGTCGCCTTATGAAAGAGGTGTATCGCTTGCATCAGCATGAAATTCGTGAAGGCTATTCCATCGTCATCGTAGGTCGCGCTGGCTTGGCTAAGGCGGACTACAAGCAGGCGGAAAAGGAATTGATGTACCTTTTTAAAAAGAGCAAGCTACTCAAAAATTAGGTACAGGGAGGTCCCTATATGCGATTACTTAATTTACTCTTGATAGGACTCGTACGATTCTATCAAGTCGCTATATCTCCTCTTTTACCGAGGAGCTGCCGTTTCTACCCTACCTGTTCAGCATATACACTAGCGGCTTTACGTAAATATGGCCCTTTGAAAGGCACTTGGTTAGGCATCAAGCGGATATCTAAATGCCATCCCTTCCATAAGGGTGGTTATGATCCCCTTCCCTAGCTGGGACAAAATTGGAAATGCCTAAGCGTTTTCATGGGTGAAATTTAGACCATACCATAACCACTATTAGACGCGTTAAGGACATATTATAAACCCTAGTATAGGAGACATTATCGTGGAATTTTTAAGCACAATTTTCCATCCTATCGTCAGTTTGATGAGCACCTTGTTGACATACTGCTACGAATTGACACAATTGATTGGCATTCCTTCTTATGGTGTGGCCATCATTATTTTGACTATCCTTATTAAAGCCATCTTGGCACCATTGACGGTAAAGCAAGTAAAGTCTATGAAGGCTATGCAAGATTTGCAACCTCGTATGAAAGAATTACAGGCTAAGCACAAGGATAATCCACAACTCTTGCAACAAGAAATGACGAAAATGTACAGGGAAATGGGCGTTAACCCATTGTCTGGTTGCCTTCCTTTGATCATTCAAATGCCATTCTTGATTGCTATTTATTGGGCTTTGCAAGGTTATTCTTATGACCCAGCACATATTAGCTTCTTATGGCTTCCTTCCTTGGGTGAAGCAGACCCATATTATGTTCTTCCTATTTTGTCTGCTCTATCCACTTATATTATCAGCCGCCAATCCATGGGCAATTCTGAAGGGGCTGCAGCAGCACAACAAAAGATCATGGGTTATATCATGCCGTTATTTATCGGTTATATCTCTTTGAACTTCCCATCTGGTCTTGTTATCTACTGGGTAATTTCCAACGTATTCCAATTGGTACAACAACATTTTATCTATAAATCTTTGAAATAAAATGGAGGTCCTATGGAATGTGTAGAGATTTCTGCTAAAACTGTAGAAGCTGCTTTGGAAACCTTCAAAGAAAAGGGCTATTCCTTAGCATCCTATGAGGTGTTACAGGAACCTAAGTCGGGTTTTCTCGGTTTTGGCCGTAAGCCAGCTATCGTTCGTGCCTATTATGAAGAGAATACCTCTCTTGAAAGTCCTTCTGACACTGAAAAAGAAGACCAAGAGAGCCCTTCTAAGAATCGTCAAATCCAAGAGCAAGTAGCGCAAAAGGGTTTAACCTTCCTTCGAGATTTATTTGCTAAGATGAACATTGATGTAACAGTTACTATGACAGTAAAATCTAAGGTTATTTATTATCAAGTTGAGGGCCAAGAAGAAATTGGTGTCTTAATCGGTAAACATGGACAAACCTTGGATGCTATTCAGTATTTAACTAGCTTAGTAGCTACTAAAGACCATCACGGTCTTAACCGTTACCACATCGTGGTAGATGTGGAAAACTACCGGGATCGTCGCGCAGATACCTTGAAGGCTTTGGCTAAACGAATGGCTGAAAAGGCTAAGTATGATCGACAAAAGGTTCGTCTAGAACCTATGTCTGCTATGGAACGCAAGGTTATCCATATGGCCTTAGCTAAGGAAGAAGGTATTATTACCGATAGTGAAGGGCAAGAACCCTTCCGCTATGTAACCATTTCCTATAAGGCTTAAGAGACATGTAAAAGTTATCCGTAGATTATAAAAAATAGAGTTCCTAGAGTATCACAATGATATTCTGGGGACTCTTTTTTTATGACTACTGTTAGCTAGTTAGTAAAAATAATAGATTTTATTATATAATAAAGGGTAGATTTTATTGATATATACGGGTTAGTGAAAGTAGCCCTTATATGCTTGTTATATAAGGAGATTACTATGTATATTGATGATACCATTGCAGCCATCGCCACGCCTCCTGGTATTGGCGGTGTGAGCATTATTCGGGTTAGTGGTAAGGATGCCTTTTCCCTTGTGGATTCTATTTTTCAATCGGCCGGTAGCTTGCCTCTTAAAGAGAGACCTAATAAAACTGTACAGTATGGACATATTATAAATCCTAAGACAGGAGATACCTTGGATGAGGTTATTCTCCTCCTCATGCAAGGTCCCCACTCCTATACGGCTGAGGATGTAGTGGAAATTCAATGCCATGGTGGTATTGTATCCACTCGCGCTATTCTTACCCTTCTTACTTCCTTGGGTATACGTCTTGCAGAGCCTGGTGAATTTACTAAACGGGCTTTTCTGAATGGCCGTATCGATTTGACTCAAGCAGAGGCTATCATCGATATTATTGAGGCTAAAACAGAAGATTCTCTATCCCTTGCTGTTAAGCAATTGGATGGAACCGTTTCTTCCTTTGTAAAAGACTTACGGGAAAATTTGATTTCTATGATTGCCCATCTGGAGGTAACCATAGATTATCCAGAAGAAGATATTGAAGAAGTATCCTCCCAAGAAGTGGGTCAGCAGTTACAGCCTATTTTAAGGCAAATGGATCAACTTTTGTCTACGGCTAATACGGGCCGCCTCATTCGAGATGGTATTTCCGCAGTTATTGTAGGGCGACCAAACGCAGGAAAGTCTTCCTTGATGAATGCTCTCCTACGGGAAAATAGGGCTATTGTAACGGATATTCCAGGGACGACTCGGGACTCTATTGAAGAATATATGAATATTGAGGGTATATCCCTTCGTTTGGTAGATACAGCTGGCTTGCGACATACTGATGACCAGGTAGAAGCTATTGGTGTACAAAAGGCAAGAGAGTATGCGGATAAGGCGGATATAATTCTCTGTGTTATCGATGCTTCTAAGGAGCTTTCAGAGGAAGAAAGGAATATCCTACAAGATGTGAGTGGCAAGCATACTATAGTCCTGCTTAATAAGTCTGATTTGGGTAGCGTGGTGACCCCTTCCATGATTCAAGAATTGGGAGAATTCGTAGCTGTAGAGCCTATTTCTGCGGCTCAAGGCCAAGGATCTAGTGTCATTAGCAAATGGGTGAAAGATTTAGTGTATGGTGGACAGGTATCTGCTGATCATTCTGCTATGCTATCCAATGTACGGCATATTTCTCTCATGAAAGAGGCAAAATCTTATTTAGATCAGGCTGTAGAAAATATTTCCTTAGGTATGCCTATTGACTTTATCGCTACGGACCTCCGGTCAGCCTGGGAAGCCTTAGGGCAGATTACAGGGGATTCACTGCGAGAATCCATGGTAGATGAACTATTCTCCCGTTTCTGTTTAGGAAAATAAGAGACTGATAAAAATAACTAACAAAGGGATTAGTAAGTAGTCATCTTTATTAGTAATATAAATATGAAATAATAGTACACTTAGTATAAATTAAGTAGTTAACTATAAACTAAGATAATGAGTAAGGAATATATATGTATATAGTAGATTTTTATGATGTAATCGTCATTGGTGGTGGCCATGCTGGTTGTGAAGCTGCCCTTGCTACAGCTCGTATGGGCCAACGAACCCTCATGGCTACCCTTAATTTGGACAATATAGCCCTCATGCCATGTAACCCTGCAGTGGGTGGACCTGGCAAGAGCCATCTTGTCTTTGAATTGGATGCTCTGGGTGGACAAATGGGTATTAATGCAGATGCAACAGCCATTCAGATGCGTATGCTCAATTTAGCCAAGGGGCCTGCTGTTCATTCGTTACGGGCCCAATCGGATAAATTTGAATACCAACATTTGATGAAACGGACCTTAGAAAACCAAGAAAATTTGGATGTTAAACAAATTATGGTTAATCAACTCTTGGTAGAAGACGGTAAGGTTACAGGGATTGTCACAGAATTAGGAGAAGTTTATCAAGCTAAGGCAGTAGTCCTTTGTACGGGGACTTATCTTAAGGGAAAAATTCTTATTGGTGATTATTCCTATTCTGGTGGTCCAAATGGTCAGCGGACAGCAGAATGCCTATCTCAATCTTTATTGGATCATGGCATTGAACTTATGCGCTTTAAGACCGGTACACCAGCTCGCGTAGATAAGCGAAGCCTTCATCCTGAAAGAATGGAAGTTCAAGAAGGTGACCCACAACATAGGGCCTTTTCCTTTATGTCAGAATGGACAGATCGCAATAAGACCGTTTGTCATCTAACCTATACCAATGAAAAGACTCATGAAATTATACGGGCTAATATCCATAGAGCTCCTATGTACAATGGCATGGTAGAGGGTGTGGGCCCTCGTTACTGCCCTTCCATTGAAGATAAGGTAGTCCGTTTTGCTGATAAGTCTCGCCATCAACTCTTTGTGGAACCAGAGGGCTTAGGAACTAATGAGATGTATGTACAAGGGATGTCTACCTCCCTTCCTATGGATGTGCAATATGCCTTTCTCCGTACCATTCCGGGCCTAGAAGATGTGGAAATTATGCGGCCTGCCTATGCTATTGAGTATGATTGTTTAAATCCGACACAATTAACGCCTGCTCTAGGTGTTAAGCATATTAAGGGCCTCTATTCAGCAGGTCAAGCCAACGGCACCTCTGGCTATGAAGAAGCAGCGGCACAAGGTCTTATGGCGGGTATTAATGCTGCCCTTTACCTACAAGGAAAGGAGCCATTTATCCTAGAACGATCAGAAGCCTATATTGGGGTTCTCATCGATGACTTGGTAACTAAAGGTACTAAGGAGCCATACCGGATGATGACCTCCCGGTCTGAATACCGCCTTCTCCTCCGTCAGGATAATGCGGATTTGCGTCTGACAGAAAAGGGCCGTGCTATTGGTCTCGTATCTGATCAACGGTGGGAAAAATTCCAGGCCAAAAAATCGGCTATGGAAGAGGCTATGGAAGTCTTGAAAAACACGCCAATCAACCCTACTCAAGAAACGCAAGAAATCTTAAAAAAGCTTAATACGCCAGCGATTAAGACGGGCATTAGGGCCTTCGATTTAGTTAAGCGGGTGGAATTAGATTATGCTAAGGTGGCTGAAGCCTTTGGCCTTCCTCGCTTTAGCCCTGATGTGGAAGAAGAGGTAAATATTTCTATTACCTATGAAGGGTACGTAAAGAAACAATTAGACCAAGTGGAAAAGGTTCGAAAATTGGAGGGCAAAATATTACCTGAAGAATGGGATTATACAGAAATTAAGGGAATAACCTTAGAAGCTCAACAAAAACTCAATCAAATTCGTCCTCGGTCTATTGGGCAGGCCTCTCGTATTTCTGGTGTATCCCCAGCGGATATATCCGTTTTGTTAATACAATTGGAACACTATAATAGGACAAAGGGGTAAGCTATAGATGAGTAAATATGAAGATGTGGTCATCGCTGATCAAGATACCTTTATAGCTGATTTTAAGGAGCAAATGGAAACGTTTGGTTTACCTATAAATGACCAGCAATGCAAAGATTTTTATAGCTACTATGTGGCCCTTATAGAGGCTAATAGATATATGAATTTGACTGGCATTGTGGACATGCATGAGGTGATTATTAAGCACTTCATTGACTCCTTGTCTGCTTATGACCCTAAGTATATTAAGGATGGGGATAGCCTAATTGACGTGGGGACAGGTGCTGGATTCCCTGGCCTTCCTTTGGCTATTTATAATAGGTCCC
>CAKPUJ010000024.1:0-21895 GCA_934191645.1 uncultured Veillonella sp.
CTAGAGTTCTTGGAAAAACGGGCCCTTAAGAAAGACAGCCAAGAAAAATAAGGTATGCAGGGCCTCCTTGAATTGCTAGCAGTGGTATGTAAATGAGTTTTATATAATTGAATAGGATGGTAATAATAAAAGGCACTCCATCTAGGAGTGCCTTTTATTATTACCTGTTTTTGATGAGATTAGGCATCTATGCTTTCAGGTTTTACCGGTTGAACATACATGGTTTGATTAGTGGAAAAGGTAACATAGCCAGGATTGAACCCAGGTGGCTTTTTAATGTTGCGCACCAGCGTATAATCTACCTCTACCCGAGGGGATGTTTGTCCCTTAGAGTAGTAGGCCGCGTATTGGGCTACCTTGGAAATAAGATCATCATCCATTTCTTGCTCGGTTCTTAGGATGACGTGGGATCCTTGGATGCCCTTGGTGTGAAACCACATATCGTTAGGTTTGGCAAAGCGGTGGGTTAAGTAGTCATTTTGTCGGTTGTTACGGCCAATGTAGACGGTTCCCTCCGGAATTTGGATGGTGATAAAGTTTTCCTTGGAAATTTTATAGGATAGGGGTTTCTTGGATTTTTTTATGAGCCCTGATTCGATGCATTCGTTCTTGATTTCTTGTAGGGATTCTCTGTCCGTTGAAAGGGAGAGGGAATATAAGATGGAGTTAAGGTAGTCGAGTTTCTCTTGGGATTTTTTTAGCTGGTATTGACCAGAGATGATCCGATTTTTAAGCTTGTTATAGAGCTTGTAATAGTGTTGACCATTCTCAGTGAGTGTTAAATTGGGATTGAGCTTAATGGTGATAGGTTCAATCGGTTCTACGAGAACATTATCCAATTCAATGGATTCTTGGTAGCGAATCGTTTGATAGGCATTAATCATGAGAAGATCACCATACAGTTTGTAGGTGTCCTTCTTGTCAGTATCAGCTAGTTCTTTTTGGATTTTTTCATGCCGAAGGCCTTCCTTCTTGATGGCTGCCTTGAGTAATTTTTCCAACTCTTTGTCTGAGGTATGGATAGATCCTTTATGGACTATGTCTTGGCTGATGGCTTGGGATATATCGTCATAGGTCTTAAGCAAGGTTTCCCCTTGGCTAAGGGGAAGGACTGATAGGAGTTCTTTACCTTTGGCATCTTGATAGATGTAAAGACTTTGACTGCTTTCTACTTCTTGGCGGAAGGCAAAAAGTATGTGAGCTATGCGATTCCAATCATCGTGGCTATAGGTAGAGACATCCTCTTGACTGCTTTTTCCTAAGCGGTGTAGGAGCTCATTAAAGTGAACTTTACCAAAGCCATTGAAGATGGCCCGAATGCTATCGCCTAGGGTGTCCTGATGGAAGGAAATAAGAAGGTCCTTAATCTCCTCTTGACTGAATTCTAGAATGGATCCCCGGTTGGCATTCGGAGGCAGCTCGTAGGCTAACTTAGGACCAATGGTCCGTTCCCGATTCATGAGGGGATTAACGTGAACAAGGGATTCAAGGATGATTCCATCTTGGACAAAAATAGCATTGGAATACTTGCCCATAAGTTCTATGTAAACTTGGGTGGTAATAATATCCCCATTAAGGGCTAATTTATCTAAGGAAATAGAGAAAATACGGTCACCATTAATTTGTTCTACCTGGGTAATTCGTGCCCCTTCCAAGTGTTTACGGAGGAACATGATGAGGCCCGTCGGTTCCTTAGGTAGGTCCGAGAGAGGGTCAGAGAGGTAGAGGGCTGGTTCATTGCCCACAGTGATAACCAAGTCTTGGTTACCCTGGTTGGTATGGGTCTTAAAAACTAAGCTAGTTTTATCTATTTGATAAAGTTTTTGCACTTGTCCGCCTTGGAGCTTATCTTGAAGCTGACCTTTGAGGACGGACATAGCAAGACCATCGAGATTCATAGGGGCCTCCTTTCTAATAGTATTAGTATACCTGTTTTTATGGGTCTCTGAAAGTGTTACAATAGGCATACAAGAGTAAGTAAATCTGTAACCTAGGGAATCGAGGGAGATTCATGAAGTCTATGACAGGTTTTGGGCGTGCTACCGTTGAAGAAGATGGTTTGTCATGTACCCTAGAAATTAAGAGCGTCAATGCTCGCTATTGTGATATCTTTATCAAATCTAATAGTCGCATAGGTTCTGTGGAGGGGGACTTACGGCAATTGATTTCTTCCTATATTCAAAGGGGGAAGGTAGATGTTCTGGTGACATTACAAGAAGTCGGCGATCGTCAGCAATCTATGACCATCAATAGGGCCTTGAAAAATCAGGTCTGCCAGATGCTGGTAGAGGAGGGCTTCTATACTTCGCCTGAGGAGGTTCCTCTTGCTGCGGTTATGCAGATAGCCCCTGATTGGATCCAACGGACTGATCAAGGTAGAGATGATAAAAACCTTAAAGCTATCATGTTAGCTGCTGCTAAGCCAGCACTAGAACAGCTTTCAACCATGCGGTGCCGAGAAGGGGAGATTATAGGGGCCGATGTGTGTGACCGTCTAGGCAATATGAAATCCATGATTGATCTTATCGATGATCGCAAGCAAAAGGCTATCGATAATTACAGTAGATACCTTAAGGAACGAATTCAAGAACTACTGGCTGATACTGACCTTACTATCAATGAGGACCGCTTCCTTCAAGAGGTGGCCATGTTAGCTGATAAGACGGATATTACTGAAGAAATTGTAAGATTCAGGTCTCATGTGATACAATTGAAAAATACACTAGCACAATCGAATTCTATCGGCCGTAAGTTGGATTTTATTATTCAAGAGATGAACAGAGAGGTCAATACCATGGGCTCCAAGGCATCGGATGCGACCATAACGGATTGTGTGGTTCAACTCAAATGTGAGCTGGAAAAAGTGAGAGAACAAATACAAAATGTAGAATAATTTCTACGCCATTGTTCAATAAGTTTAGGAGCTGAGCATGTCAGATAGAGGGTTACTCATTGTCTTATCCGGCCCCTCTGGGGCAGGTAAGGGAACTATTTGTTCCCGTTTGCGCGCGGAAATGCCTAATTTGACATATTCCGTGTCTATGACTACGCGACAGCCTCGTGTAGGCGAAGTGGAAGGGGTTAATTACTTTTTCCGCGATAAAGAGGAATTTGAAGAACTCCTCAAAGAAGACGCCTTTCTTGAATATGCAAAGGTATACGACAACTACTATGGTACGCCAAAGAAGCATGTGATGGATCTCTTAGATCAAGGTAAGAGCGTTCTCCTTGAAATTGATATTCAAGGGGCTATGCAGGTGAAAGAGCGTTATAGCGATGCTATTTTTATCTATATCGTGCCGCCGTCCTTGACGGAATTGTCCGCTCGGCTACGAGGGCGAGCTACTGATTCTGAAGAGGTCATCGACAAGCGTTTGTCCTTGGCTTGTTCCGAATTAGCTTTGGCCCATCGCTACGATTACATCGTTGTTAATGACGATTTAGATGAGGCGACGGAGAAAACCGCTTCCATTTTACGGGCAGAATCCTGTAAAATTAGTCGTAACAAAGAAAAAATTCAGTTTATTTACAAACAGTACATGGATAGCAAGGAGAATTGATCATTATGATGGTAGAACCTAGACTTACAGAACTTGAAAAACGCGTTGACAGCAAGTATACATTGGTGTCTTTGGCAGCTAAACGGGCCCGTCAATTGATCGATGGCGACCAATGCTTGGCAGCTGTACATCCAACTGAAAAGCCTGTATCCTTGGCTATGCATGAAATTGCAGAAGATAAAATTGGATACATCCGTACAACAGAAGGTATTAAATAATATCTCTATAGGTAATTTGTGAAACCTGGCCTTGGTCAGGTTTCTCTTCGTTCTAGTGAGGTTGTTATGGTTCAGTCACTCCAGGATAAACATATAATCGTCGGCGTTACCGGCGGTATTGCGGCCTATAAGGCCATTGAAGTGGTATCGCGGCTACGTAAGAAGGGGGCACAAGTCAAGGTTGTCATGACGGAACACGCCACCCATATTGCTATGCCTATGACTTTTGGCGAAATATCTGGTCATCCCGTGGCCATGGATATGTGGGAGGAAATCCATGATTGGAATGTGGAGCATATAGCACTAGCTACTTGGGCGGACGCCTACTTAGTGGTTCCCGCTACAGCTAATATAATTGGTAAGATATATAACGGTATTGCCGATGATATGCTTTCGACTACCATCATGGCTACAGAGGCTCCTAAGTTTATCTGTCCTGCGATGAATAGTGGTATGTATCGGAATCCTATCGTTCAACGTAATATTACGGGCCTCAAAGATTTGGGCTACCATTTTCTAGAGCCTGATATTGGCTGGTTGGCTTGTGGGGTTACGGACATAGGTCGCCTTCCAGACCCAGAAAAGATTGTGGCTTGGTTGGAGGCTAACTTGGTGGGGCAAACCTATGACCTATCTAAGCTAAAGGGTAAAACAATCCTCATTACTGCCGGTGGTACCCAAGAGGCTATTGACCCTGTCCGTTATATCGGCAATCATTCGTCTGGTAAAATGGGCTATGCCTTAGCACAGGCCGCACAAGCGGCAGGGGCAAAGACTATCTTAGTATCGGCCCCTACTAAATTACCAGTTCCAAGCGGGGTAGACTTTGTCGGTGTGGATTCCGCTCAAACCATGAAAGAGGCTGTAGAAGCGCGTTATGACCAGGTGGATGTGGTTATC
The DNA here is from genome assembly GCA_934191645.1 of uncultured Veillonella sp. GTDB lineage: Bacteria > Bacillota > Negativicutes > Veillonellales > Veillonellaceae > Veillonella. Next base: position 4,679 of record CAKPUJ010000024.1, read on the forward strand.
ATGGCTGCAGCAGTGGCAGATTTTCGGGTTGCCCATGTAGAAGACCAAAAGATCAAGAAGATGGAATCTATGACCTTGGAATTGATTAAAAATCCGGATATTTTGGAGTCTCTAGGCAAGACTAAAAGCCATCAAATTTTAGTAGGCTTTGCAGCGGAAACCCAAAATCTAGTGGCCTACGGTCAGGCTAAGGTGGCCAAAAAGAATTTAGACATGTTGGTGGCTAATGATGTATCTAAATCAGATGGCGGCTTTAATGTAGATACCAATGAAGGTTACATCCTCTATCCAGATGGGGGCCAAGAGGTCATTCCCCACATGACTAAGGTCCAAATGGCGGCCCATATTTTAGCGGCTCTTTCGCGGATTATTGATTAAATTGTGAGGCAGACTACCTATTTGCTATTCAACAAGCTTATAAGTGGGCCTTGGCCTATGCGGAAAAGCTAGTAACGAACGACGAGTGTAATTGTAGGCTAATAAAGTCGTGAGTGTGATATAAAACACTTGCTTTTAGATGAAAAAAACTCTATAATTACCTCGTTAACTCATCTAGAGTAGTGGAGGGACAGGCCCTGTGAAACTACAGCAACCCACCCCTAAGGGGAAAGGTGCTAATTCCGACGGCAATATGCCGCAAGATGGGAAGGTCCTTCATGAGCTAACGAAGGGCCTTTTTTTCGTATAGGAGGAAATAATGGCAGATAAACATATGTTCTTTACATCTGAATCCGTAACGGAAGGTCATCCTGATAAAATTGCTGACCAAATCTCCGATGCTGTATTGGATGCAATCATCGCAAAAGATCCACATGCGCGCGTAGCTTGTGAAACATTGGTGACGACAGGTCTCGTTCACGTAGTAGGTGAAATTTCTACCAATACATACGTGGATATCCCTCGCATCGCTCGCGATACCATTCGCGATATCGGTTATACCCGTGCTAAATACGGCTTTGATTGCGATACTTGTGGCGTCTTGGTCTCTCTTGACGAACAATCCGCTGATATCGCTATGGGCGTTGACGACTCCTTGGAAGTTAAAGAAGGTAATGCAGAAGCATTTGATAAAATCGGTGCTGGTGACCAAGGCATGATGTTTGGCTATGCATCTAATGAAACACCTGAATTGATGCCTATGCCAATCTCTTTGGCCCATCGCTTGTCTCGTCAATTGTCTGCAGTACGTAAGGATAACACCTTATCCTATCTCCGCCCAGACGGTAAGACGCAAGTGACTGTAGAATATGTAAATGGCGTACCTAAGCGCATTGATACTATTGTTATTTCTACACAACACAGCCCAGAAGTAACACGGGAACAAATCGAAAAAGACTTGAAAAAATACGTCATTGATGCTGTACTTCCAGCAGACTTCGTTGATGAAAATACCAAATATTTCATCAATCCAACGGGTCGTTTTGTAATTGGTGGTCCACATGGTGATGCAGGTTTGACTGGCCGTAAGATTATTGTTGATACTTATGGTGGTATGGCCCGTCATGGTGGTGGTGCCTTCTCCGGTAAGGATCCTTCCAAGGTTGACCGTTCTGCCGCTTACGCTACTCGTTATGTGGCAAAAAATGTTGTAGCTGCTGGCTTGGCAGATCGTTGTGAAGTGCAAGTTGCTTATGCTATTGGCGTTGCAAAACCAGTATCCGTATTAGTGGATACCTTCGGCACAGCAAAAGTGTCGGAAGAAAAAATTCAAGAACTTATCAAGAAACACTTTGACTTGCGTCCAGCAGGTATCATTGAAATGCTTGATCTCTTAAAACCTCATTACCGCAAGACTGCTGCTTATGGTCATTTCGGCCGGACAGATGTGGACCTTCCTTGGGAACGCACTGATAAAGCTGACATTCTTCGTAAAGAAGCAGGTTTATAATCAGATCATAAGCCCCCTAAGAGAGCTCTCTTAGGGGGCTTATTTTTTGTCTAGACCTAGGCAAAATGCTATAATAAAAAGACTTAATTAAGGAGGTGGACCAGGTGATTGTAGCTGAGATTATTCTCAACAGACCGACCAAACAACTGCATGATACCTATACCTATGAGGTGCCTGAATCTATGGGGATGATTGCTACTGGAACTCGGGTCCTGGTCCCCCTCAGATCGGAACGAGAAGAAGGCTTAGTTATCTCCTGCTATGAAACGGATAAGACCTTTCCTTATAAGCTTCGAACGATTCAAATGGTGTTGGATAAAGAGCCTTGGTTTACGCAAGAAATGCTAGATACAGCTAAGAAGATGTCCCACTATTTTTTGATTTCCTATGGGGAGGTCTTGCCGCTCTTTACCACCCAAAAAACCATGAAGTCTTACGAACCTGCTCGTGAAGAGTGGCTCATTCCCTTGGAAGGGCTTAGTCCTGATTTGGTACCTAGTCGGGCCAAGGGGCAGGCGAAATTAATTCAATACCTCCTAGATCATGGACCTCAAACTAAGAAGAACTTGCGTCTGGAATTCTCTGGTCCTGTCATTAAAGCTGTCAGCCGATTGGAGTCAGTAGGTCTAGAGGAACGATATGCGGCGACCAAGACAAAGTTTGACCATGTAACCAGTCGTGATGTACCTTTGACGGCTCAACAAATCTCCGTATTTAAGCCCATTCAGGCAGCTATGGAAGAGGGTCGTCAAGAGACCTTTCTTCTCCACGGCGTGACGGGGTCAGGTAAGACTCAGGTCTATATCCGAGCGGCTCAAGAGTGCCTTAAGGATGATAAGACCGCTATCATCTTAGTGCCTGAAATTGTCTTAACAGATCAAATAGTCCAACGTTTCGTGGAGGTTTTTGGGGACGAGGTAGTGGTTTTCCACTCTAAGATTACACTGCCCCAACGTAATAATAACTGGGAACGGATTCGCCGCAAGGACAGCCACATCATCATCGGCGCACGGTCAGCCGTTTTTGCTCCTGCGGAAGATATAGGTCTCATTGTTTTAGATGAGGAACATGATTCTTCTTATAAGCAGGAGGATATGGTTCGTTACCATGCTCGTAATGTAGCTGAATGGCGAGCCCAATATCATCATTGCCCCCTTATCTTAGGGTCTGCCACGCCATCGGTAGCTTCTTATTATAAGGCTCAGAAGGGTGACTATACCCTCTTAGAGATGCCTACACGTATCTTTGACCAAGCCTTGCCTAAGGTGACTATCGTCGATATGAAGGAGGAGCTTCTACGGGGGAATTATTCAGTGTTCTCTGATGACCTTGCTAACTTACTAGAAAGTACTTTGGCTAAGAGGGAACAGATGATCATTCTACTTAATCGGCGGGGCTATTCGACCTTTGTCATGTGCCGGTCCTGTGGGACCGCTGTGACATGCCCACATTGCCAGGTTTCCATGGTTTACCATCGAGATCAAGAAGAGCTTAAGTGTCACTATTGCGATTACCATAGGCCCATTCCGAAGACATGTCCGGTCTGTGGTTCTCAGAAAATCAAATTTTTTGGATCAGGCACGCAAAAGGTAGAAGAAGAGCTAAAAAAGCGGTTTCCTCGAGCTCGCGTAGCCCGATTAGATCAAGATGTGGCCCTTCGCAAGGGACAAACAGAAGCCATCTTACATGGATTTAAGGAAGGTCGTTTCGATATTCTTCTAGGAACTCAAATGGTCTCTAAGGGCCACGACTTTTCCAATGTGACCGCTGTCGGGGTATTGACGGCTGATTCCGTCCTCAATATACCGGTTTATACAGCAGCAGAACGTACCTTTGAACTCTTAACTCAAACAGCTGGTCGCGCAGGGCGAGGTTCCAAGTCGGGATCTGTAGTAATACAAACTTATAACCCCTTAAATTATGCTATAATTAAGAGTAAAGCACATGATTATAAGGGCTTTTACCAAGAAGAAATTCTCAATCGCCAGGCCTTAGGCTATCCACCATTTGGACAGATGATTCACCTAGTGGTTAGGCATAAGAATCAGTCCAAGGCTCAGTCTATTGCTCAGGCTATAGTGGATGATTTATTGGCCCATAGTGATAAGGCCAATGTAGATGTCATGGGTCCCTATGAAAGTACGGTTAAGATGGTTCGTGACCTCTATCGAGTTTCCATCATGATTCGGGGCCGGGACCTAGATCCTATTAAGGAGTATATAGAAGAATCTTGGATTTACAAGCAAGAGGACCTCATCATTGATGTAGACCCGCAATAAGGAGATAGATATGGCTGTGTTAGAAGTATTAAAAGCAGGGCATCCTGTGTTGAAACAAGTGGCTCAACCGGTGGACCACGTCAATAAAAAAATGCGCGCCTTCATCGAGGATATGGCGGAAACCATGTATAAGACCGATGGAGTGGGCTTAGCAGCACCACAAGTGGGTGTTTCCAAGCGCATTATCGTAGTGGATGATGGCAATGGCTTACAAGCACTCATTAATCCACAAATTATCAAGGCAGAAGGATCCCAATGGGGGCCGGAAGGGTGCTTGTCCGTACCCGGCTACTTTGGTGATGTAGAGCGCTATGAAAAGGTGATTGTTACCGCTATTGATCCCAATAATAAGAAGCTTCGCATTGAGGCGGAAGGATTTTTGGCTCGTATCTTCCAGCATGAGATTGATCATTTAGAGGGGCATCTCTTCATTGAAAAGGCGGTTAACCTTAAAAAACAAGTGGACTCTACTGAGGCTATTGCGGAGGAAGCGGCTCAAGATGTGGCCCATGCAACAGCTGGCGATGGCCATGTAGCCTCTGTATTTGCAGAAGAAAGAAAGGCTTAAGGATGATACCATTACGCATTGTCTTTATGGGAACACCGGATTTTTCTGTTCCCACCTTAGAAGCTCTTATTGAAGGACCTCATGATATAGTAGGGGTCTACTGTCAGCCAGATAAGGCTAAGGGGCGGGGGAAGCAAGTTCAGGCTCCACCTGTTAAGGTTTGCGCCCTTGCTCATGATCTTTCTGTTTACCAACCAATTACCCTTAAGGATCCAGAGGTACAAGCTCAATTAGAAGACCTCAAGCCAGATCTAGTTGTGGTGGTGGCTTATGGTAAAATTTTGCCTCCTTGGCTCATCGCTTTGCCTCAATATGGTTGTCTCAATGTACATGCATCAATCCTTCCTAAGTATCGGGGAGCCGCACCTATCCATTATGCAATTATCAATAATGATGCTGAAACAGGCGTAACGATTATGCATATGGATAATGGTCTAGATACAGGCGATATCATCCAAATTGAGAAAATCCCTATTGGCCCTAAGGAAACGACTGGGCAACTCTTTGAACGGTTGGCCCTTTTAGGGGGACAGGTGATTAATCAAGTGATTGAAGGCTGGGTTGCAGGAGACCTAAAGGGGACCCCCCAAGATGATGGCCAAGCTAGCCACTGTGGCAAGGTGACAAAGGCTATGGGTCATATTGACTGGACTCGCTCAGCGAGAGACCTGGCTGGCCTTATTAAGGGTCTTAATCCAGCGCCAGGTTGTTTTAGTTTCATTAATGGAAAACGGTTAAAGATTTGGATGGCCCAAGCGGTAGATAGCCCTACTTCTAGTTCCGCAGGTACTATTCTTAAGGTGGATAAGCATAGCTTTGATGTAGCTACTGGAGCGGGTATCTTACGAGTGGAAGAAGTTCAACCAGATAATAAAAAACGGATGGATGCAGGTGACTTTGCTCGAGGTCACCAACTACAAGTAGGTGCTCTCCTAGGTCAAGAGGATTCAAATGACTGATACACAAACACAGATTCCTAATGTTCGACGCTTAGCCCTGCAGGCACTGTCGGATATCAATCGGGGAGGGGCCTATGCTAATGTGGTTTTGAAACAGTACATTAGCAAGTATGGTCTAGGTGATTTAGATCGCCGCTTCTTTACAGAGTTGGTCTATGGGGTCATTCGTCGCCGTAATTATTTAGATGCCATCATTGAGCACCTGACTAAGAAGAAGATAAAAAAACTTTCTTCTTTGGTGGTAGAAATACTCCGCCTAGGTCTTTATCAGATGATCTATATGGACAAGGTCCCTAATTCTGCCGCTGTTAATGAGTCGGTTAAGTTAGCTAAGAAAATGACGCGAGGCCTATCAGGCTTTGTAAATGGAGTTTTGCGGAATGCTGATCGCCAGGCTGAATCGTTAACGATTGATGATTTAGCTAAGACGCCTATAGACCGGATAGCTTATACTTACAATCAGCCTACTTGGTTGGTAGACTATTGGTGCCAACAGATGGGAACTGAGGCGACAGAAGAACTTTGTGCTTGGTTTAATGAAAAACCCTATCTTTCAGCCCGTATTAATGGTCTTAAGACAGATGTGGAAGGCTGTATTAAGGAGTTGGAAGAGGCTGGTTGGATAATTAGCCGAGACCAGAATTTTGATGACCTTATTTATATCGATAAGCATCTAGGGTCCTTGGAGGCTTCAAAATTCGTAAAAGAAGGTTATATTACCTTTATGGATAAGGCTTCTCTTATGGTGGGCCGTGTGGTTAACCCTAGACCAGGAGAGAGGGTCTTGGATACCTGTGCTGCTCCTGGAGGGAAAACCATGCACATGGCTAGCCTTATGAGAAATGAGGGGACCCTTGTGGCCTGTGATGTATATGATCATAAGCTTGCCCTCATGAAGGACAATGCTAAGCGATTAGGGGTTACTATTGTGAAAACCTGCTTACAAGATGGGCGGGAGATACCAGAATCTCAGGCTGGGTCCTATGATCGAGTCCTAGTAGATGCCCCTTGTTCTGGTTTGGGTATCTTACAGAAAAAGTTGGATATGCGCTGGCGCAAGGAGCCTTCTAGCCTGACAGACTTACCTAAGCTGCAAGCAGCCATACTAGATCGCGCTGCTATGACCGTCAAAGAGGGTGGCATTCTTGTCTATTCCACCTGCACCATTAATTCTCTAGAAAATCAAGAGGTGGTGAAGACCTTTTTAAAAGATCATAAGGAATTTCGGTTAGATCCTATCGGACCTGATGAATTACCTGTTGCCCCTGTGGATGGTATGGTGACCGTAAACCCAGCTCGTCATGATATGGATGGCTTCTTTATGGCCCGTATGCGTAAGGAGAAAGCATGATAGAACTGTTAGGAAAAAGCTTACTGGAATTGCAAGAAGTTTGCCTTGAAGGTAGATTCCCTAAATTCCGAGCTAAGCAAATCATGGACTATATCTATCATCGGTATGTCTTTGATTTTGATGCTATGCTGCAACTACCAGGCCCCATGCGGGAATGGCTAAAAGAGCATTGCTCTATTAGTCTGCCAAAGGTAGTCACCCAATCGGTGGCACCTGATGGGAATACGCGCAAGCTTCTCCTTGAACTCAAGGATGGTAGTCGGGTTGAGACCGTTCTCATGGCCCAACACTATGGGAATTCAGTCTGTGTATCTTCTCAGTGTGGTTGTGCCATGGGCTGTATTTTCTGTGCCTCTACTACAGGCGGACTCCATAGAGACTTGGAAGCCTATGAGATTATAGCTCAGGTCTTGCTGTTCGCAAGCTTATTGGGCGAAGATATCCACTCTATGGTGGTCATGGGATCGGGAGAGCCCTTACAAAACTATGAGCAGGTGGTCAAAGCCTTACGTCTGATACATGATAAAGAAACCTTTAACATATCCTACCGTAAGATGACCCTTTCTACCTGTGGCTGGGTAGATAATATCTACCGCTTGGCCGATGAGGGCAAACCTATTACCTTGGCCCTATCCCTTCATGCAGTCAGTCAAGATCGGCGGATGTCTCTCATGCCAGTAGGGGCCCGCTACAGTCTAGACCAAGTCTTGGAAGCGGTTCAATACTATTATCACAAGACGCAACGGAGGATTACCTTCGAATATATCCTTATTAAGGACCGTAATGACTCCTTAGAGGAAGCTCATACATTGGGGATGATTGCTAAGGATTTCCCTAACTGCAATGTTAACTTAATCCCCGTTAATGGGAATGAGCATATTAATCTTTACAAGCCAAGCATTAATCACATGAAGCAATTCAAAGAAATTGTAGAATCCTATGGGGTGTCTGTCACCATCCGTAAAGAGATGGGGGATACCATTCAAGCCGCTTGTGGTCAGCTCAAGGCCCAACAAGCGCAAGTGGAGAAAGAAGGGCATTAATGAATTGTATAGGTATGAGCAAGATGGGATTAGTTCGGAAAAAGAACGAAGACCGTTTTGTCATCGATGACAACTTATATATTGTCACAGATGGCATGGGAGGCTACACCGGTGGTGAAATTGCCTCTACCTATGCCATTGACGAGATACGTCGGTTGATACAAGACGCCGACCATGTTGATACTGAAACCTTGGTCCAAGCCATTCAAGAGGCCAATGGTAAAATCTATGCAGCTGTTCATAAGGAACCGCAATTAGAGGGTATGGGTACCACCGCAGTTGTTGCAGCCCTTGATGGCAATAAGCTCTATTGGGCTCATGTAGGTGATTCCCGCCTTTACTTCTTCCGCCATGGGAACCTAAACCAGGTGACGGTAGACCATTCCTTTGTCCAAACCCTCTTTGAAGCAGGGGAAATTACAAAGGAAGAAATGGAGTCTCATCCTAAGCGCAATATGTTAACTCGTGCTGTAGGTGTTAGTCCTGAGGTAGAAGTAGATTCTGGTGTCTTAGAATTAGTGCCAGGTGACCGCATTTTGATGTGTAGTGACGGACTCACTGAATACGTGAGCGACTATGTAATCGAAGGCGTATTAGATGAAATCACATCTGATCAAGAGGTATTAGATGTCTTAATGCGCCTTGTATATGACGGCGGAGCTGGCGATAATACAACAATTATCGTAGGGTCCATGTAGCCTGGAAAGTGGTGAAATAATGAGTATGATTCGACCTGGACAAAATGTTGTCCTCGATAATCGATATAAGGTCATCGAAAAAATCGGCGTCGGTGGTATGGCTGACGTATATCGCGGTTACGATGAACTCTTGGGCCGTACAGTGGCCATTAAAATTTTGCACGCTAACTTTGCCTCTGATGAAGGCTTTGTAGGGCGTTTTAAACGGGAAGCTCAAAATGCAGGGCGTTTGAGTCATCCTAATATCGTTAACATGTATGATGTAGGCTACGATCAAGGCTACCATTATATCGTCATGGAATACGTAGAAGGGCAGACCCTTAAGGAATATATCCAAGAACGGGGCAAGTTGTCTGTTGATGAGGCGATTAAGTTTGCTGTTGCTATTGCAGAAGGATTGGAACATGCCCATGCTATGGGCATCGTGCATTGTGATATTAAACCTCACAATATGTTGATTACTAAATCTGGTCGCCTCAAGGTGACAGACTTTGGTATCGCACGGGCTATGAATTCTCAAAATACTATGATGTATACGAATTCCGTTATGGGTTCAGCCCACTATTTATCGCCTGAACAAGCATCTGGTAAGGCGATTGATGGATCTACTGATATTTACTCCTTAGGGGTTGTCCTCTATGAAATGTTGACGGGTCGTGTTCCCTATGAAGCGGATACGCCGATTGCGGTGGCCCTCAAGCATGTAAAGGATAAATTGATTCCGCCTACTCGTTACAATCCATCCATTCCACCTTTATTGGAATCGGTGGTGATGAAGGCCTTGCAAAAGAAACCGGCAGACCGCTACCGATCTGTGTCTGAAATGATCGGAGATCTTCGTATGTCCGGTGGCTTTGCTGGCTTTGGTACATCCCGTATGCGCCAATACGATTTTGCTACTCAAGTCTTGCCACCAGTCAATGAAATGACATCTCAATTGGAAGAGTTGGACGAAGAAGTACAGGAGGAAGAACATAAGGGCATTCTAGGGACTATTGCCAAGATTCCACAAAAATACATTCTCTTAGGATCCGTAGTTATTTTTGTGGTAGCCTTCTTGTGGGCCTTCCTTTCCTTCGGTAACTTCTGGTCTAATGCAACTGTTACCGTTCCGAATGTAGTTGGTAAACAGGTATCGGTGGCTCGCAACATCTTGGAGGATAATCACCTACGAGTATCTGTATCGGAAGTAGCTAATTCTGAAGTGCCGGCGGGTAAAGTTATTTCGCAAACACCTGCCTCTGGTGAATCGGTTAAGGAAAATCATCCTGTTCATCTGGTGGTTTCCAAGGGGGCCGGTGATTTGACCGTACCAGATTTAAGCGGGCTTACTGTGGATCAGGCTAAGCAACGCTTGAAGGATATGGGCCTTGTCTTAGGTAAGATTACGACACAAGAGGATTCGTCTAAACCAGATGGGGTTATTATCAGCCAAAGCCCTTCTGCTGATGGCAAAATTAACAAGGGGCAATTGGTAGACGTAGTGGTTAATAAACTGAGTCCTAAAAAGGTAACCGTGCCTAGTCTCATTGGTATGACCTTGAAAGATGCACGGGATGCCTTATCTTCTTTGGAAATCTCCCTGGCCTCCATTAATGGGTCTACTGATGAATCCTCTATCGTCACAGATCAATCGGTAGCGGCTGGTAAGGACATAGAGCAAGGCGGTTCTATAGTTCTCACTACTAAAGCAACCAAGGCTAGTGAAGAAAAGAAATCCGAGTCTTCGGGCAATCGCACTAGGGGTACTGTCGATGTTACCGTGCCAGCAGGATCTAACCATCAAGAAGTTAAAATTGTAGTTAAGGATGATGAGGGGTCCACCGTGGTTTACGATGATGTGAACCGGGCTGGCGACCGCATTGTTCGAAAGGTTTCTGGCGTCGGTGATGTCCGTATTAAGGTATACCTCAATGGCGCTCTCGTACAGGATCAAGCCCTATAATGATCAATACAGGTATTGTAATTAAAAATATGAATGGCTACTTCTATGTTCAGGTCCCTGATGGTCAGGTTCTAGAATGCAAGGTAAGAGGAAAGCTTAAACAAAGCCGCTATTCCATACTGGTAGGAGACCGTGTAGATGTTTCTGAGGATGGCTTTATTGAAGCCATTCATCTACGGCATAATGCCATGGTGCGGCCTGCTGTAGCCAACATAGATCAAGTCATATTGGTGGTAGCCGCACGAGAACCAGATATTAACGAGCTCCTCTTCAATCGCCTCTTGATTATGATCGAGGATTCTGATATTCCCTTAGTTATTTGCATCAATAAGTGGGACTTAGCTGATGACCATGCTAAGGCTTTGGTTGAACGCTATCGGGCTGTTGGTTACGAGGTTATCACTACATCTACCTTTGAGAGGCGAGGGATTGATGACCTCCGCCAGCGCTTAGCTCATAAGGTGACGGCTTTTGCTGGTCCTTCTGGGGTGGGAAAGTCTTCTCTTCTCAATGCGGTGGACCCTAAGTTCCAATTCCAAACGGGCTCTGTGTCCAACAAGATCAAGCGAGGACGGCATACTACACGGCATGCCACCCTCTTTGCCTTGGATGGGGATTCCTTCATTATGGATACACCAGGCTTTTCTGCGGTGGAATTTAAAAACCTATCCTTGGAGCGTTTGACCTCTCTCTTTCCAGAGTTTTTGGACCATGAGAGCACTTGTCAATTTTCTCCTTGTTACCATCTACATGAACCAGTGTGTGGGGTAAAAAAGGCCTTAAAAGCAGGAAATATATCACAAGAGCGCTATGAAGCCTATTTGGCCATTCGCCAAGAGATTCAAAAAGAATTAGCTAAGCGACGTCGCTAGGAGGATTTATGATTAGAATTGCACCATCTATGTTGTCTGCAGACTTTTCTAAGTTGGCAGAGGAGTTGAAAGGTATTGAAGCAGCAGGCGCTGATTGGCTCCATATCGATGTAATGGATGGCCACTTTGTTCCCAACCTTACCTTTGGTCTTCCCCTTGTAAAGGCTATTCGCCCACATTTGTCTATACCTTTTGATGCTCATTTTATGGTATCCAATCCAGAGGCTTATGTAGAAGAGGCTGCTGCAGTAGGGGTGGATTACTTTACCTTCCACCTAGAAGCAACTCATCACCCGCATCGTTTGATTCAAACTATTAAGGGAGCTGGTATGAAGGCGGGCATATCCCTCAATCCCGGTACTCCTGTATCCCTCCTAGAGGATTTGGCAGGGGACCTGGATCTCATTTTGATTATGTCCGTCAACCCTGGTTTTGGTGGCCAATCTTTCATCCCTAGAGCGGTGGATAAGATTGAACAAATCAAGGCTTTACTTCACCGCATGGGAAATAAAGACTGTTTTATCGAAGTGGATGGAGGGGTCAATGCCAAGACTTGCGCTGCTGTAAAAGCAGCAGGGGCAAGCGTTCTTGTAGCTGGATCCGCCATCTTTGCTGCCCCGGATCGTGCAGCGATGATTGAAGCTATTCGAAATAATTAGACTAGTCTTTTTGGTATTTAAAGTAGAGCCTTAGAAAATGCCTTTTATTGCTTGCATATGGACATTTTTATATGGTATTATATGTGGGTATGAAAAATAATCACGCTTATGGACTCTGGTACTGTGCTCAATTTCGAGTGGCCCAGGGGATGAAGTGGCGGTAGTTAATTAACAGGAGGTGCCTCAAATGGCAGTAGTATCTATGAAATCCCTTTTGGAAGCCGGCGTACATTTCGGTCACCAAACTCGTCGTTGGAACCCTAAAATGGCTCGTTACATCTTCACAGAACGTAACGGCATTTACATCATCGACCTTCAAAAAACAGTTAAAAAAGTAGAAGAAGCTTATACTTTCTTGCGTGAAACTGCAGCAGCTGGCGAAACAATCTTGTTCGTTGGTACTAAAAAACAAGCACAAGACGCAATTAAAGAAGAAGCAACTCGTGCTAATATGTTCTACGTAAACGAACGTTGGTTGGGTGGTATGTTGACTAACTTTAAAACCATCGAAACACGTATCAAACGTTTGAAAGAACTTGAAAAAATGGCTGAAGACGGCACTTTCGAAGTACTTCCTAAAAAAGAAGTTATCGGTCTTCGTCATGAAATGGATAAACTCGAAAAGTACCTTGGCGGCATCAAAGATATGCCTAAAATGCCAGGTGCAATCGTAATTGTTGATCCTAAAAAAGAAAAAATCGCTATTCAAGAAGCACATAAATTGGGTATCCCAGTAGTAGCTACAGTAGATACTAATTGCGATCCAGACGAAGTTGATTTCCCAATCCCTGCAAATGACGACGCTATCCGCGCTGTTAAATTGCTTATTTCTAAATTGGCTGACGCTGTTATCGAAGGTGCTCAAGATACTGAAGCTGTGGAAGCTGAATAATCTAACCTTTGAAATAGTACACATACAATCGATATTAGGGTAAGGTTCGTCCTTGCCCTAATTGACAAATAGGAGGACACACAACATGGCAATCACTGCTGCATTGGTAAAAGAATTGCGCGAAAAAACTGGCGCAGGTATGATGGACTGCAAAAAAGTTTTGACTGAAACTAATGGCGACATCGATAAAGCGATTGATCTTCTCCGTGAAAAAGGTTTGGCTGCAGCCGCTAAAAAAGCTGGTCGTATTGCAGCTGAAGGCGTTGTTACATCTTACATCCACGGTAATGGTCGTATCGGCGTTTTGGTTGAAATCAACTGCGAAACTGACTTCGTAGGTAAAACAGATAACTTCCAAAACTTGGCAAAGGATATCGCTATGCAAATCGCAGCGGCTAACCCAACATACCTTAACCGCGAAGAAGTTCCTGCCGATGTAATCGAACACGAACGCACTGTATTGCTTGAACAAGCTAAAGCAGAAGCAGAAGAAGATGTTAAAGCAGGTCGCAAACCAAAACCTGAAGCTGTTTTGGAAAAAATGGTTAACGGTCGTATTGAAAAATACTACAAAGAAAACTGCTTGATGGAACAAGTATTCATCAAAGACAGCGACAAAACAATCACAGATCTTATCAATGAAAATATTGCAACAATCGGTGAAAACATCAACATCCGTCGTTTCGTTCGCTTTGAATTGGGCGAAGGCATTGAAAAACGCGAAGATGATTTCGTAGCTGAAGTTATGGCTTCCGTGAATGCATAATAAGTGATTATCAAATAAGAGAACACCATATAGTGTGTTCTCTTATTTTTACGATAAGGAGTTTTATACAATGGCAAATCGTCAATTTAAACGGGTTGTTTTGAAGTTGTCCGGTGAAGCGTTGGCAGGGCAGCAAGGGTATGGTATCCATCCTGAAACGGTAGAACGTTATGCTAAAGAAATCGCTGAAATTGCCAAGACTACAGATGTGCAAATCGCTATCGTTGTTGGTGGTGGTAACCTTTGGCGTGGTCTCGCTGGGTCAAACTCAGGTATGGATAGGGCTACAGCTGACTACATGGGTATGTTAGCTACTGTCATGAATGCTATGGCCTTGCAAGATGCCTTGGAACAAGCTGGTGTGGACACACGGGTACAGACAGCTATTGAAATGCAAGAGGTGGCAGAGCCTTATATCCGCCGTCGTGCTATTCGCCACTTGGAGAAGGGGCGTATCGTTATCTTTGGTGCTGGTCTTGGTAAACCTTATTTCTCCACCGATACTACAGCAGCTCTCCGCGCAGCAGAAATCGAAGCTGATGTTATCTTGATGGCTAAGAACTTTGTAGATGGGGTATATGATTCCGATCCTAAGACTAACCCTAAGGCTGTAAAATTCGATGAGTTGACCTATATGGATATTCTCAATAAAAACCTAAAGGTTATGGATTCCACTGCTAATACCCTGTGTAAGGACAATAATATTCCTATCGTTGTATTTAATATGGACGTACCAGGTAATATTGCTAAGGCTGTGACAGGTCAAGAAATTGGTACTATCATTAGAGGTAATAAATAATGGAATTAAATGAAATTATTGCGCAACAAGAAGAGCGCATGAACAAATCTATCGACGCTTTGAAACACAAATTCGCTTCTATCCGTACTGGTCGTGCATCAACGGCCCTTCTTGATGGCATTACTGTAGACTACTATGGGACACCTTCTCCTATTAACCAAGTGGCTAACATCTCTGTTCCAGAGCCACGGATGATTGTCATTGCACCTTGGGATAAATCTATGATGCCTGCTATCGAAAAAGCAATTATGATGTCCGATTTAGGTCTTAACCCAAATAATGATGGGGAACAAATCCGTTTGGCTATTCCTCAGTTGACAGAAGAACGCCGTAAAGAAATCGTTAAGGTTGTTAATAAAGAAGCAGAAGACGCAAAAGTGGCTGTTCGCAATATTCGTCGTGATGCTAATGATGCCTTGAAAAAGGAAGAAAAGGCTAAGACAATTACAGAAGATGTTGCTAAAGACGGCCAAGATAAGATCCAAAAAGTTACAGATAAATTTATCAAGGCAATTGATGACCTTCGCGCTATTAAAGAAAAAGATGTTTTGGAAGTATAATGCTTAATGCGCAAGAACTATTGGGTCTGCCTTGGCAGCATGTAAAAACACTCTTAGAAGCTGACCGCATTCCTTATAAGGTTACTATAGGGGCTAATTTTAATAAATTTTTCCCTGTTTCTGACCAGGGTTGGTATGTAGCCAAGGCCCTTCCAAAAGAGGGGGCTTGGCATATTCTTATCTACCGTCCTATGGTTTACTCAGACTTTGAATCACTTTCAGAGGTTACCTATGCTGAAACGATTTTTACAGCGCAAGAAGGCTACTAGTAGCCACTATATAGATCCTAATAATATACCTAAGCATGTGGCTATCATCATGGATGGCAATGGACGCTGGGCCAAGCGGCGTGGAATGCCTCGGACCATGGGTCATAAGGCAGGGGCGGAAACCTTACGAACTATAGTATCCGCTGCATCTGATCTAGGTATTAAGGCTCTTACAGTTTATGGTTTTTCTACAGAAAATTGGAAGCGGCCTGACCAAGAGGTATCCCTCCTCATGAGTCTCATAGGGGAATACCTCAAAAAATATACTCAATCCATGCATGAGAATGGGGTACGTATTCGTTTTATCGGCTATACTCCTGGTCTTTCATTAGACCTACAAAAAATCATGGCAGACGCAGAGGAACTTACTAAAGATAATCAGGGTTTAACACTGCACTTGGCCATTAATTATGGTGGGCGTAATGAGTTGACGCAGGCGATGAAGACTATTGCTAACGATGTAAAGAAGGGGATTTTAAACCCTGACGACATCAGTGAAGACCTAATCGCCAGTCGTCTCTATACTAAGGATTTCCCCGATGTGGACCTCCTCATTCGTCCTTCTAATGATTGGCGCATATCCAACTTCCTTCTCTGGCAGTTGGCCTATGCGGAGTTTTGGTTTACGCCACTTCATTGGCCTGATTTTACAAAAGATACCTTGGTGGAAGCTATTATGGCTTACCAACAGCGGGAGCGTCGCTTTGGCGGCCTTGTGGAGGAATAGATGAAGACTCGTATTGTTACAGCCTTTATTGGCTTCCTGATTGCTATTGTGGCCATTACCGTGGGTGGTTATGTCTATGATTTTGTCTTGACCTTGTTAGCCCTTAAAGGCTGGGCTGAATTATGCCGGATGCTTAAGGCTAATGGTCCATCACTACCTAAGGCCTATGGCTCTGGGGCGATTGTCCTTATTATGTTAGCCCTATCCTTGGGTTTTTATCCCCTAGCAGGGGCCTTTATAGCCTTGGCTTACTTTACTCTTTGGATGCGCTTTACCTTTTCTAATGGTGGCGTTACCATCGGGGACATGGCCTTTTCTTGTTTTGGCCTAACCTATATTAGTCTTGGCTTTGGGGCCTTACTTTTACTCCGTCAGGAATCTCTTTTGGCATCCTTGCAAGTCCCTCTTGATGGCCTCTTAGGGGCTAGCTTAATCTTATGGCTGCTCCTTTTTACAACCTGGGCTTCCGATACTTTCGCCTACTTTGCGGGAGTTGCCTTTGGTAAGCACAAAATTGTGCCCCACATCAGCCCTAATAAAACGGCTGAAGGCTATTTAGGTGGCTTCGTGGGTTGTATACTGACGGGATGGATTTTTGCCTGTCTCTTCGGACTCCCTTATCAAATGGGCTTAACATTCGGTGTTTTAGCTGGGTTATTAGCACCTTTAGGGGATTTATTCGAATCTAAATTAAAACGTACCTGTGGTGTAAAAGACTCCGGTACCCTCTTACCAGGGCATGGTGGGGTCTTAGACCGCTTTGACTCATTACTACTAACGGGGCCTGCTATCATTCTCTATTTGTTTTTGATTGCTTAGGCCTCTATCGAGGACATGATGAAACATATTTCTCTATTAGGATCCACTGGATCGATTGGGACGCAGACCTTAGACGTTTGCCGTCAACATCCAGATATGTTTACTGTGGAGGCTCTTGTAGCT
>CAKPUJ010000025.1:0-21690 GCA_934191645.1 uncultured Veillonella sp.
GGGATCCGCACACAGGACAGGCCTGACCTTCCTGTAGATTCTGAGCCATGCGGTAGGCCTGGGCCTGGTCTACCAAGGCAACCACATGGAGGTAGTCTTTCTTTTTACCTTCTCTTCCTTGGTCTAAGCCTTGCAAGTAAGTTACCTTTTCAGCCAATGCAGACGCGGCCTGATCTAGGGCCTGTCGGTCCGCCTCTAACTCTTCGAGAGCCCTAAGCCTATCCCTAGCCACCTGGTAGTCATCCATAGCAGACCTATGTTGGTCCAGCCAAGTATTCAAGGAGGCCAAACTTCCTTGGATGTCCTTGAGGGCCTGCTCTTGTTTATCATAGGCCTCAGTCTCCTTGACTAGGCTTTCTTCTAAATCTTTTACTTTTGCCTGCCCTTCTTGAATTGCTTCTAGTGTTTTATCCCAGATCTTTATGTCGTCAGCATGGCCGTGTAAGAGGGCTAGACGGGCTTGGGCCCGATCAAAGGCTTCTTCCCCTTCTCGAAGGGCCGCCCCTTCCCGGTCTAGGTCTTTCTTATGGGTTTGGGCCTGGTCTACTTGCTCTTGTAGGGATTGGCAGGCCTCCTTATAGGATTCCATCAGGTCCGTCTGCTTTTGGAAAGCCTGATAGGCATCCAGAGCTGGTCGTAGGTCTTTCAGTTTTTGCCCTTGGGCCCGTTGATCTTCTATAAAAGTCTCATGCTGGGCCACAAAATCAGCCAACTTTTGGCTAGCTTGGGCTTCTTGGTCTAGCATCTTTCGGTAGGTCTCCCAAGCCTGGACTTGGGCCTGAGCGGCTTCTAGCTGGGCTTGGGCCTCCTTTGCCTTATCCTTGAGCCTAAGGCTCTCCGCCTCTTGTTCTTGTAGTTGCCGGTCTAAATCCGCCAAGGTCAAAGCGCCCTCTTCTTCTAGAATACGAGCCTGTTCCTGCAAGAGATTGCCTGCCGCTGCTGTAGCCTGATTACAAGCTTCTTTTAAGGAAGTTTGTAGGCGTTCGTAGATTTGTGTTTTAAAAAGATTGCGTAAGAGGATTTCTCGATCCTTAGAATTAGATATGAGGAGCTTTCTAAATTCCCCTTGTGGAAGAAGAACCACTTGAAGGAACTGATCTTTCGAAAAACCAATAATATCATTGACCAAAGGACCTACCTTACGGCTATCGGATACTAGCTTGGTCCACTGCCCTTCCTCTTCTTGGTAAATAGCCGCAGCCGCCCCCTGTATCTTGGTTCCTTGGCCCCGCTTTTTCTTGACTTCCTGTTGGGGGCTTCGTTCTACCTTATAGGTTTTATCTCCTATAGCAAAGGTAAAGGATACTTGTGTAGGTCGATCTAAATCGGCAAAGTCAGACCTAACTGAAGAGGCATCGCGAGCTTGACCGGATGCATCCCCATAAAGGGCATACACCATGGCATCTAGGATGGTGGTCTTACCGGCCCCGGTAGGACCCGATATGAGAAAGAGTTTATGAGCTCCGAGTTTAGAAAAATCTAGATCCACCTTATGGGCATAAGGCCCAAAGGCCTCTATCACTAGACGTAGTGGTCTCATACTTGGTCCTCCTTCTCTAAATCAGCCCATAACTTATCCATATAAGCACTCTCATCAGGCTCTAAGTCTCGATCCCAAACAGCTTTAGCAAATTGAGCAAAGAGTTGGCGCGGTTCTAAGTGTCGGTAGGCTCCTATTGTGATTTCTTCCTCAGGTCCCTGGTCTAGGTCTAGCATTTCTAAGGCTAAGGCATAGGGATACGCCTTGCGCAAGCGGGCCATCCCATCTTGTGGTGGCAAGGCATCGATCAATCGAGCTAATACATAATCTCCCTCATGATTCTTTCTACGATTCTGGTCGTTGAGGAGGTCTTCTAGGGCACCTTCTATAATCACCAAATCTCTCTTTGCTTCGACGGGAATATAGGACAAGGACAGGTTTCCGTTCTCATCTATATCCACGATGGTAAAAGCCTTCTTATGGTGAGTCTCATCAAAGGAATATTTCAGAGGTGACCCACTGTAGCGGATAAACTCTACCCCAGCTTGCTGGCCATTGTGAATGTGACCGAGTGCTGTATAGGTAAAGCCTGCAAAAGCCTTGGGCTGCACATAATCCGTCCCCCCTACGGATAGGGGCCGTTCTGAACCAGCAGATATAGCACCAACTACAAAAGCATGACAGATAGCTAAGCTAGGCATACCATCAGGGATGCCTTGGCGAAGGCGGTCTGCCCAAGCATGATAACTTTCATTAAGATCATTCTTATAGGCCTCTTCCTCGAGACCCAAGGCATCATAGACAGTTCGTGCCTCTGCATAAGGCATGGGACAGATGGCCAGAGACCCCTTAGGGCTCTCCCAAATATAAGGTGCCAAGCATTGGTCCGGCGTTCCCCAAATGTGAACGCCTTCTGCTCCATAAAAGGCCCGTCCCGCTGCCAAACGTGCCGCCGAATCGTGGTTGCCTGCAATGACGAAGACAGGTACTTTCATAGCCGCTAGACGCGTGAGAATCCGATCCCACAGCTGCACAGCCTCCAAAGAAGGCAAAGGCCGGTCGAAAATATCCCCAGCGATGACAAGTCCATCGATAGCCTGGTCTTCAATGACAGAAAAGAGCTGGCCTTCTAGAACATAGGCCTGGTCTTGGGTCAACGGGTGACCATAAAAGATCCGCCCCAAGTGCCAGTCAGCAGTATGAAGTAAACGCATAAACCCTCCTCATAATCAGTCATATAACCAGCCACTATAAGCACAGTAGTAAAAAGCTGATACCTAATAAAATCATAAAAAAATAGTGCATACATATCGTATACACTATTTTACTATATTCTCTTGTGGATTTGTTTTCTTGCTAGGAAACCTACGGTAAATCCTAGTGGGATCCCTTCTTTTGGCAATCAGGGCAAATACCTTGGAAGGTGATTTGCTGGCCCGTTACCTGGTAGGCAGAGTTTTCTTCAACAGCCTGAGTCAATGGCCCCATATTAACATGATCTAAATCGTCTATGCGGTTACAGGAGGTGCAACGAATGTGGGAATGTTCATGCGTATCCCAATCATAATGACTAGCATCATCACCTACATCCAAGATTTTTACAAGGCCAATATTAGCAAAAATTTCCAAGGTCTTGTAGACCGTAGCCAATGACATAGTTGGATTTTCAGGGTAAAGGGATTGGTAAATCATTTCTGCCGTCGGATGGGTATGAACCCCATCAATGGCATTCCAAACTGCCAGGCGTTGTGGCGTCACCTTATAGCCCTTCTCCCGCAGTCTACTTACAATATCCATATAATCCTCCTAATGGCTCCTGCCATCTATAATCAACTAGTTTACTTTAAACAATAATAGTTATTAATTAATAATATCACTTTTCTCTAGTAAAAGAAAGAAAAAAGTACCACCAAGAACTTAGATCTTGGCAGTACTTTTTTCATTCAAATTAGTCTTTGAAATATGGTTTGAAGGAGGATTGGCCTTCCCCTTCATAACGACGACGATTATCGCGACGACGATCATCGCGACGACGGTCATCACGACGGCGGTTATCACGGCGACGGTCTCCATCACGACGTCGATCATCACGACGGCGGTCAGAACGCCCTTCTCCATCATGGCGACGACGATCTCCATCAAAGCGCCGGCGGCGATCTCCATCTCTACGGCGACCACCATCACGGCGACGGCGTACACGGAGAGGTTTTTCTTCCGTAATAGAAACAGGCGTTTGGTCAGGTTCTTTAGCCAACATCTTGAGAGCGGCCGCTAAGAGTGTCACAGAATCAGTATCCGTCAACAAGGCTTGCGCATTGGCCTTGAAGGCCGCAATCGCTTCCGCATCGCTTACCAAACTCATTAATTCTTCCATAACGGCTTGTTGTCGCCCTTCTACCACATCAGAGATGGAAGGCGCATTACGGCGTTGGATTTTTCGCTTGGTCAAACGTTCAATGGCCCGTAAATGTTCAATTTCACGAGGGATAACAAAGGTGATTGCTTCCCCAGCCTTACCAGCACGGCCTGTACGACCTACCCGGTGGGTGTAGGATTCAGGGTCTTGTGGTAAGTCGAAGTTATATACATGGGATACGCCAGAAATATCAAGACCACGAGCCGCTACATCGGTAGCCACCAAGATATCGATAGTGCGCTCACGGAATTGGCGGATAACAGAATCCCGTTTTTGTTGAGACAAATCACCATGAATGCCTTCTGCCATATAGCCCCGTTTTTTGAGGGCTTCCGTTACTTCATCGACACGGCGTTTAGTCCGGCCGAAGATAATAGCTAGTTCTGGCGTTTGCATATCCAACAAACGGCAGAGGATATCAAATTTTTGACGGTCTTGTGCTTCAATATAGTATTGATCAATCAAGTCCATTTGTACATGAGTCGGTTTCATGCGCACCACAGTTGGCTCTGTGAGGTAAGTCTCAGCCAAGGTTTGAATGGCCTTTGGCATAGTAGCGGAGAATAAAAGGATTTGGCGCTCAGTAGGAACGTTAGCCAAAATCTTATTAATATCGTCTACAAAGCCCATATTGAGCATTTCATCTGCTTCATCGAGAACCACAGTTTTCACATGGTCAAAGCTGATAGAGCCGCGGTCCATGTGATCCATAAGACGACCTGGTGTAGCTACGATAATTTGTGGGTTCTTACGTAAGGCACGGAATTGACGGCCGATATCCTGACCGCCATAGATTGGCAAAGCATGAATATCTGTATATGTCGCCATCTTATTGAGCTCTTCTGCTACTTGAATAGCTAACTCACGAGTTGGAGACAAGATGAGAACTTGAACGTGACCATCAGTCCCGTCTACACGTTCCAATACAGGAAGGCCAAAAGCAGCCGTTTTACCAGTACCTGTTTGAGCTTGGCCAATCATATCTTTGCCGCTCATAGCAACTGGGATAGCTTCCTGTTGGATTGGCGTTGGCTCTTCAAAGCCCATATCATTCAACGCACGTAGAACAGGTTCGCTAATCATTAATTGTTCAAATTTTTCTAACATAAAATATGTCTTTCCTCCTAAATATGCACGAATTATGCATGTTTTATTAGTATATCATATTTTTTCTATGAAAGCCATAAACAAAGGGTGGCCCCTATTGGAGCCACCCTCTTAAAGAAAGGATCTATATACTCAATTATTAGTCCACATCGTAGAAGCCAGATGGCTCATCACCCAAGTTGACGATGATGGATTTCATTTGGGAGTAATGTTCTAGCATAACCTTATGGGTTTCGCGGCCCACACCAGATTGTTTTACCCCACCGAATGGAGCCCCTGCTGGGATGGTATTATAGGTATTTACCCACATACGACCAGTTTCAACAGCCCGTGCTACGCGAACAGCCCGTTTGATATTTTCTGTGAAGACACCACCGCCCAAGCCGTAGTCGCTATCGTTTGCCATGGCGATAACATCAGCTTCGTCATGGAACTTAATAACTACTGCTACAGGGCCAAAGATTTCTTCCCGGGCTACGCGGAAGTCATTTTTTACATTGCTAATAAGGGTAGGACGGATGAAACAGCCCTTATCGAGGCCATTGTCAGTCACCCGTGTACCGCCAGCGAGGATAGTAGCCCCTTCTTCCTTGGCTAAATCAATGTAGGAAAGAACTTTTTTAACTTGTCCTTCGTAAGCCAAGGCCCCCAATTGTGTAGTTGGATCCAATGGGTCCCCTACCTTTACCTTATCGAAGAGGCGGGCCAATTCTGCGACAAATTTATCGTAGATGGTATCTTGTACGAAGATCCGGGAACCAGCACAACATACTTGTCCTTGGTTAAAGAGAATCCCTACCATAGCCCCATCGAGAGCTTGTTTCCAATTGGCATCATCAAAGATGATATTGGCAGATTTACCACCCAATTCAAGGGTAGCTGGAATCAAGCGTTCAGCAGCAGCCTTATAGACACCGCGACCTACTTCAGTAGAACCAGTGAAGGCTAACTTAGCAAAGCCTGGGTGGTCGAGCATCCATTGACCGGACAAGGACCCCTTACCAGTGATGATATTAACTACACCAGCTGGCAAAATCTCCTTCAAAACATCGCCTAGAGCCAAGAGAGACAAGGATGTATGGGAGGATGGTTTAATGACAACGGTACAGCCCGCAGCCAAAGCTGGCGCCAATTTCCAAGCAGCCATGAGGAATGGGAAGTTCCAAGGAACGATTTGTCCCACTACACCAATTGGTTCATTGAGGATAATGGCCATGGTCTTGTCATCTAGCATGTCCGCGGCCCCTTCTTCGGACCGAAGAACGCCAGCAAAGTAACGGAAGTGATCCGCTGCATAAGGAACATCCACAGCCAAAGTTTCGCGAATTGGTTTCCCATTATCCTTAGATTCCAATTCTGCAAAGGCTTGACGGTTAGCATCAATGGCATCAGCAATCTTCAACAAGAGTTCAGCCCGGTAAACCTTATCTGTGTGTCTCCAAGTTTTAAAAGCTTCTGTAGCCACTTCTACAGCCCGGTCTACATCAGCCTTAGTCGCTTCTGCACAAGTACCAACAATTGCCCCATTAGCTGGGTTATGGGCTTCAAAGGTAACCCCATCAGATGCAGGCACCCATTCATTATTTATTAACAATCCATAAGAATCTTTAACGTTTAATTTGAAAGTCATAATCATTCACCTCCTAAGATAATATTGAGTCATGTCTTTCTAATGCAACTATAAGATAAATTTCGATATATGTAAAATGACGGCTGTCACACAATGTATAACTTTTATTTCGAAAATTATGAATTTATACAGATGGACATATTTGTCACAGGTGGGACGCAATTAATTCTCATTATTTTAAATGATAAGGCCTACTTCTTTCTTATATATTCCGCTGTAATTTACTGGTTTCTATACCAAACTCACTAACCAAAAAAGGAACTGATCCCCAAGGACCAGTTCCTTACATTTAATACTTATGCGGAAACTATCGTAAATATTCTTTCTATATTTTTTTATTTTTCCTTAAGGATTTTTGAGAAAGACCAATCCGGTTGCGTTTTACATCGACAGAGATGATTTCCGTTTCAATGATATCCCCTACAGCGAGAACCTCCGATGGATGGCGACGACCATCGATCATTTCAGAGCGATGCAAAAGGCCATTGGTCTTGAGGCCAAAGTCAATGAAGGCGCCGAAATCCACTACATTGTGAACAGTCCCTTTCACTACAGTACCCACCTTCACATCCTCTAAGGACAGGACGTGCTTACGTGTCAATGGGGCCGGCAAATCTTCCCGTGGATCGCGGCCTGGCTTGGCCAAGGCCTCTAGGATATCTCGAACAGTAGGTAGGCCCGCCTCCAATTTCTTAGCCAATCTTTCAGGATCTGCAAGGGTCAGCTTAGCCTGCAAGAGTTCCAAGGCTTTCTTATCGTTCAAGTCTTGTAGGGTAAAGCCTAACTCCCCGATAATTTGTTCGGCCAGTTCATAGGACTCAGGATGAACTTGAGTATTATCCAGTGGATTCTTAGCCCCTTGAATACGGAGAAAGCCCGCACATTGGGTGAAGGCCGCTGGTCCCAAGCGTGGTACCTTAAGAAGTTGCTTGCGACTAGCAAAAGCCCCTTGGTCA
This sequence comes from uncultured Veillonella sp., assembly GCA_934191645.1. GTDB lineage: Bacteria > Bacillota > Negativicutes > Veillonellales > Veillonellaceae > Veillonella. Next base: position 7,590 of record CAKPUJ010000025.1, read on the forward strand.
TGCCGGTAGGACACGATATTCTTAGCCACGGCCGAAGAAATACCTGCCACGTGCTGCAAGATAGCTGGAGAGGCTGTATTGAGTTCAACCCCTACATGGTTAACTACAGTTTCCACCACTTGGTCTAAGGTGGAGGTCAAAAGTTTTTGGTTTACATCGTGCTGGTATTGGCCTACACCGATGGATTTAGGGTCAATCTTAACGGATTCCGCTAATGGATCTTGAACCCGACGGGCAATGGATACGGCCCCACGGATGGTAACATCCAAATCAGGCAATTCATCAATAGCTAGTTTAGATGCGGAGTATACAGAGGCGCCCGCTTCGTTGGTGATAATGTAATGGCAATCAAGGCCTTCTTCCTCGATCATCTTGGAGACGAATTGTTCCGTCTCATAAGATGCTGTTCCATTACCGATAGAGAGGAGACTAACCTTGTACTTTTTAATGAGTGCAGCCAATTTTTTCTGAGCCTCTTGCCGTTGCCGGTCAGAGGAGGTCAAATAGTAGGCCCCATAGTCAAGGACATTCCCCTGTGCATCGATGATGGCCATCTTACAACCCGTCCGATAACCCGGATCAAGACCCATGATGACATAGCCCGCTAAAGGGGCTTGGAGAAGGAGGTTTTTAAGGTTAACCGCAAAGATCTTGATGGCCCCTTCATCTGCCTTTTCTGTCAACTCATTGCGAATTTCTCGCTCAAGAGCTGGGAAGATTAGGCGCTTATAGGCATCAGCTACAGCCACTTCCTTATAATCAGCAAAAATAGAGTTCCCCTTGTGGAGCTTTTCTAGCATATAAGACACATAGGCTTCACCGGGTACCGTCAGAGCAACCTTGAGTGCGCCCAACTTCTCACCACGATTTATGGCCAATATCCTGTGGGACGGCATTTGCTTAACCGGTTCTGCATAATCTGCGTATTGCAAGAATACTTGGTTATCAGCATTCTCTTCCCCTACTAGCTCAGCTTGAATAACCCCTTCTCGATACATTCGCTTGCGGAGAGCCTTACGGAAATCTGCATTATCGGATACCATTTCCGCCACAATGTCTTGGGCCCCTTGAATAGCACTAGCCGCATCAGGAACTTGATCAGTAATAAATTGGCTAGCAATAGTTTCTGGATTCCCAGAGGATTCTGTATCATTGAGAATCATGAGAGCCAATGGTTCCAAGCCCTTCTCCCGTGCGATAGAAGCACGCGTTCGTTTCTTAGGCCGATAAGGAAGGTAGAGATCTTCCAACTCTTGTAATTTAGTAGCCTTATCCAAGGCAGCCCGAAGGTCATCCGTCATCTTTTCTTGCTCGGTGATGGAGGCGATGATTTCCTCCCGCCGTTTTTCCAAATTACGCAAGTATTGAATACGTTCTTCAATGGTTCGCAACTGTTCATCTTGCAGCTCCCCCGTCACTTCCTTACGATAACGGGCAATAAAAGGAACTGTATTTCCTTGGTCTAGGAGATCTACTGCCGCTTCTACTTGTTTAGCTTTTACCCCTAGTTCCTTAGCAACAATGGAAAACATATCTAACATAATTAGGCCTTTCTCTTATAGGTTACGAAGCGGAAGGGATAGGGATGCTTATCATCCATGACCCCCTCTTCCACATGTAGGCGGTCAAATTGGTTGGGATCAATAGGTGGGAAAAAGGCATCCCCCTCAAAGTCTTCATCAATTTCGGTGACATAGAGGGTATCTACAAAAGGCATAAAAGCCTCATAGATTTGAGCGCCTCCGATAACATAAGCTACCTCTAGGTTCCTAGCTGCCTTAGCTGCCTCTTCAGGGGAGGTAAAAACTGTTACACCTTCTGGTGCTGTAAAGGCATGGTCCCTAGTAATGACCCAGTGCTCCCGGTTAGGCAAGAGAAAAGGGAGAGACTCAAAGGTCTTCCGCCCCATGATGATGACATGGCCAGTAGTCATTTTTTTAAAAAAGGCCAAATCCTTGGGTAGGTGCCAAATGAGTTGATTATCTCTGCCAATGACATGATTCTTGGCCTTAGCAACGATTAAGGCTAACATAATTCCTCCTTAAACACGACGAGACTAGCTCACAAGGGGCTAGTCTCACAACTAGGATGCGAACCAACGGACATGCCCACTGCTTGACGGTTGTCATTATACAGCTACAGTCATGGACAGTTTGCCTAGGTGTTCATATCCTTCTAGGCTAATGTCATCTGGTTTAAAGTCATAAAAATCACTTACTTCTGGATTGATATGAATGTTAGGGGCAGCCAAGGCTTTGTCTCGACGGGCCAATTGCTCCTTCATAGCCTCAAGATGGTTGGCGTAAATATGAGCATTATTGATGACATGAGTAAAGCGACCAGGTTTTAGACCTGTCACTTGTGCAATCATGCAAACCAAGGCCGCGTATTGAGCCATGTTAAAAGGAATCCCAAGGCCCATATCCCCGGACCGTTGAATCAACATGCAGTTAAGACGGCCGTCGGCTACATCCCAAAGGGTTTCATAGGCACATGGTTGCAAGGCCATATCGGGTAGGTCCTCGATATTCCAAAGGGTGACGATCATACGACGGGAATCGGGATCTTCCTTGAGGGTCTTAATCAGATTATCCAACTGCTTGTACTTGGCAATTTGATAGCCATACGCCTTACCAATGGTGCCGTCTTCGCGCATCCACTCATTCCAAACCTTAACGTTCATCTCTTGTAGCTTGCGCACGTCGTTGGATTGCATTTGCCAAATCCACAAAAGTTCCTTAATGGCCGTTTTAAAGGCAACAAACTTGGTGGTTAAAATAGGGAATTCTTCCTCCAAATCAAAGGACATAATTTGGTGGGGCAACTTGTAGGTAGCTATACCAGTTCGATTTTGCCCATAGGTGCCGTGATCTAAAATATTAGCCACGATTTCTAAATATTGCGTATCTGCTGAGCTCATGATGATTTCCTCTAAATTTCTACTAATAGTAGTATTATACACTACCCGAGTCATTTTCGTATTGAGCGATGACCGCCAAGAAGGAGGTGCCATACTTTTTAAGCTTAGCCTCCCCAACGCCTTTTATATTGGCAAAATCTGCCAGTGTTTTAGGTTTTAAGGCGGCTAGATCTATAAGGACCGTATCGGTAAAGACCAAGTAAGGCGGCACCTTTTGGGCCAGAGCAATCCGCTTGCGGTGGAGGCGTAGGGCTTCAAAGAGACTATTAGTACTGGCTCCCATACTAATTCGGCTGTGGTCACTAGTCCTTTTAGCCCATGGCTGTGCTACTTCTTGTTTGATTTCTTGCACCTTACTATGGCCAGCTAACACCTCTTCCGCCCCCGCTTGGAGAGACAGGATGGGATACTTACCCATGGATTGTTGGAGGTAACCAGAGGCCACAAACTGCTGAATCATCCCCTTTACCTCTTGTGCACTATAAGACGACAAGGTGCCAAAAACAGGCAAGGCATCATATCCAGCCCGTCGAATCCGATCATTGTGCTCGCCCCGTACGATAGCAGAAATCATCGTCGTCCCAAAGCGCTCATCCGTTCCCCTGATAGCCCGAAAGATAGCCTTTGCTTCCGCTGTCATATCTTGCACCTGCCCTTGATGGAGGCAGGTGGAGCAATTATGACACTTGTTCCAAGGAACCTCTTGTCCAAAGTAAGCTAGCATATACTTGCGCAAGCATTGGCTAGTAAAGCAATAATCAATCATAGCCTGGAGCTTTCTCTGCTCTATAGACAGGCGGGCTGGCTCTAGTTGAGACTGTTCTAAGAGGTACTTATGAACCTGTACGTCCTGCCCATTGTAGAGAAGAATACATTCGGCTGGCGCTCCATCACGACCAGCACGCCCCGCTTCTTGATAGTAGGATTCCATATTACGAGGCATCTGGTAGTGGAGGACATAGCGCACATTAGACTTATCTATTCCCATACCGAAGGCATTGGTCGCCACCATAACCTGGATTTCATCAAAAGCATACTTATTTTGCATATCCTTACGAACTTGGTCAGGTAGGCCAGCGTGATAGTAACCAGCAGCAATACCTGCTTTCACCAAATTTTGGTAGACCTTCTCAACATCCTTACGGGTGATGCAATAGATGACACCAGACTGCTCCTGGTGGGCCTTAACATAATCCACAATATAGTCCATCCGTTGGGAGAGACGGGCCACGGCGAAATGGAGGTTAGGCCGATCGAATCCTGTTATATGAACCTGAGCATTTTCTAATCCTAAGAGTATTTTAATATCTCTTTCTACCGCCTTAGTAGCCGTAGCTGTAAAAGCTCCCACCACAGGTCGATGTGGCATAGTCTTCAAAAACTGCCCAATCAACTGGTAGGCAGGCCTAAAATCATGCCCCCACTGGGAGATACAGTGGGCTTCGTCTACAATAATCTGGCTTATTTTGAGGGTCTGCAAAACGTTGCGGAAGAACTGGCTAGCCAAGCGTTCCGGCGAAATGTAAAGGATTTTAACGACCCCGATTCGCACATAGTAGAGGGTCTTGTTAAAGGCCTCTTGGTCTAAGGTCGAATTAATAAAGGCCGCTGGAATCTTTTGCTGGCGCAAGCCATCAACCTGGTCCTTCATAAGGGAGATGAGGGGTGAAAACACAATGGTGAGCCCCTCTTGCAAGAGGGCTGGCACTTGGAAGCAGATAGACTTACCCGCCCCAGTTGGCATGATAGCCACCAGGTCATGGCCTGCTAAAAGAGTGGATACAGGGACCTCTTGGACTGGCCGAAAGGCATCATAACCCCAGTAATGCTGTAATACCTCAAGCGCCCGTCGGTCCATACATATCCCCCCTCTCCTAGGCAAGAAAAGAGACCTCAAGGGCCTCTAAGATAAGTTTATTGTACCATAAAAAGTAATCATTTTTCTTCTTCCTCCACCATGGCGTCTTTCTTGCATTACTAGTGATTACAGTCACAAAACCCTATGTTCACACCAGTATTAATGCTATAATAGAAATATTCTTTATAAACACTCTTTATGCATTTCTAAAGGAGTCATAGTATGCACCAAAATGTAGGCATTATATTAGCCTTTGCCCTCTATCTGGGACTGATGATGGGCATCGGCATTTACTACTATCGAAAGGCCGCCAGTTCTGTTGGTGGCTATATTTTAGGTGACCGACAGTTAGGCCCTTGGGTGACCGCCCTCAGTGCAGAGGCATCAGACATGTCCGGTTGGATGCTCATGGGGGTTCCTGGCTTAGCCTACTCGGTGGGTATCTCAGGCCTCTGGATTGCGGTAGGCCTCATCATAGGGACCTGGTTCAACTGGACCTTCGTATCCAAGCGATTGCGCAATCATACGGAAGCCGCTAGTGATGCTATCACAATGCCTGAGTTCTTTAAGAACCGTTTCCATGATAAGAGCCCTGCCCTATCGGTTATCGCTTCGCTCTTTATCCTCTTCTTCTTCCTCATTTATACCTCCTCTGGCTTTGTAGCTGGTGGTAAACTCTTCAATACCGTCTTCGGTATCGACTATACCTGGTCCTTAATCATAACGGCTGGTGTAGTTATCTTCTATACCTTCTTAGGTGGCTTTTTGGCGGTATCCTCCACGGACTTTGTCCAAGGAACCCTCATGTTCTTCGCCATCCTAGCCGTACCAATAGCTGGTGCCTGGGCTCTAGGTGGCCCTATCCAAACAGTGGACCTGATTGAAAGTCAGTTCCCACAAGGTTTAGCCCTCTTTGGATCTAGCACCGACACCTTCACCATGGTCATCGGTATTATCTCCGCCTTAGCTTGGGGCCTTGGGTACTTTGGTCAACCTCACATCCTAGTGCGCTTCATGGCCATCTCCGATGCCAAAGACCTTAAAAAGTCTACCAACATCGCCATGGTCTGGGTTATCATCTCCTTAACCGCCGCCGTTCTCGTAGGCTTAATAGGACATGTATTCCTTACTACACCATTGACAGGTACCGATGTAGAACGGGTCTTCCTCATCATGAACCAAGACCTCTTCCCTTCCTTCATAGCAGGCCTCATCTGGGCCGCGGTTCTGGCAGCTATCATGTCTACGGCCTCTGGCCAACTCTTGGTAACGGCCTCCGCTATCTCCAAGGATTTCTACAAGGGCTTCCTCCACAAGAATGCCTCCGAAAAGGAACAAATTCTAATTTCTCGTGCAACCGTTATGGTTGTATCCATCATCGCTATTATCTTAGCCTTGGATCCTAATTCTTACATCCTAACCATGGTGGCTTACTCTTGGGCAGGCTTTGGTGCAGCCTTTGGCCCAGCCATCTTGATTTCCCTCTTCTGGCGGCGGATGACCCGCAATGGTGCCCTAGCCGGTATCATCGTCGGTGGTTTGACCGTTATCATCTGGAAACAATTCGCCTGGTTCGGCCTTTACGAATTACTCCCTGGCTTTATCTTCTCCGCAATCGCCATTTATGTGGTATCTAAGCTCGACAAAGAACCACCTAAAGAAGTGCTGGAAGAATTTGATAAAGCACAAGAAATGCATATCTTATAAAACTTTATTAAAAGCCCTCGTGGGGTCCCTGCCATGACTCGTATCCGAATGTCAGCTCAGGAACCCCACGAGGGCTTTTTCATATAATGATTTATAAAATGGGAGGGGCTACACTAACCAGAGTCCATTTGCTTAGGCCACGAATCATTCCCCAATGTCTGCTCAACAGGACAGTGACCTATTTCTTTTATTACATATACCTTAAGGGCTTTTTCTATATACTGTTTTACAAAATGGAGAGGTACACACTTCTTATAATATGGGCTGTATACCTCTTAACTCCAAATAACTAAACATACCTTAGCCGACGAAAAGTCTCATACATACTTTTTTATAACTAAATTTTGGCATATAAAAAGAGCTATAGCTTACGCTATAGCTCTTTTCTAACAAGTGAATAGGTAGGGTGACCTTCCTACATCTCCTAATTGGATATATAATCCGCCGGCGACGGCTGCCCCTTCCGTCCTCTGCTTCACTTATTCTTTCATAAGTAAGTATATCTATTAAGAATTGGGATGTCAAACCTTAAATAAGGTTCCTCTCAATACAGCGGCATCAATATGATGATTATTAACATTATAAAAAGTCCTAACAAAATACATATTATTCTTAGATACACGAATAGCAACTTTTATCTTAACATTAGGCTCAATTGATACTTCTTTTATATATTCTAAAGAACCGTCTTTAGGTACAATTCCAACATAATCAGGATTGGATATAATGTCCCCCAAGTACCTTCCATAATAATAAAAGTCATGCCCATGCTTACGCTTAATATGGTCAATATTTTGAGAGCCTATGTATATTGGAGAACCTGGTTTAATATTGAGTGATAAAAGATTTATTACTCTTTCACTGAAAAAGCCTACTTTCTTCTTCAATATTAATACCTCTCTTAATGTATTATAATCGATGCATTTATTATAAATTACGCATATACATAATCTCAATAAATATTCCTACCAAAAAACAAATGAACACCAATGATGATAGATCTAATATCATTTATGTCTATTCTAGATGTGAACGAGCTCTAAAGTGCACCCACACCACCTTTACTCCAGCTAGAGGCATAGAAAAAGCCCCCTCTCACGAGGGGGCTTTTTCTTTCAGATTAAGAAGCTTAGTTAAAATTATTTAACGTCTTCAAAACCTTTTTGCAAACGAACGTAGGACAAACGACGATCTTTTGCATCTTCTTCAGTTTTAGCAAACAATTGAGCTGCTACTTCTGGGTTAACCTTTTGCAAGGAGTTGTAACGAACTTCGCCCATCAAGAAGTCATGGAATTTACCATAGTCAGGAGCTTTGGAATCCAAGGAGAATGGATTTTTGCCTTCTTCTTTGAGAGCTGGGTTGTAACGGTAAAGATCCCAGTAACCTGCTTCAACAGCACGTTTTTGTTCTTCTTGAGCTTTACCCATAGAAGCTTTGATACCGTGGTTGATACATGGGCTGTAAGCGATGATCAAGGAAGGCCCTGGATATGCTTCAGCTTCTGTTACAGCTTTGAGCAATTGGTTCTTGTCTGCACCCATAGCAACTTGTGCTACGTATACATAACCATAAGACATTGCCATCATGCCGAGGTCTTTTTTCTTAGTCTTCTTACCAGCTGCTGCGAATTGTGCTACTGCTGCAGTGTGAGTGGACTTGGAAGCTTGACCACCAGTGTTGGAGTAAACTTCTGTATCGTATACGAAGATGTTGATGTCTTCGCCGGAAGCGAGAACGTGATCAACACCACCGAAGCCGATATCGTAAGCCCAGCCGTCACCACCGAAGATCCAGTGGGAACGTTTAACCAAGAATTGTTTCTTAGCAAGGATTTCTTTCAACTCAGGAGTTGTAGCGCCTTCAGCTTCTACTGCTGCGAGCAAGCGAGCGGAACGTTCACGGGAACCAGCGCCCAAGTTAGCGAATTCAAGCCATTGATCAAGAGCTTCTTTCAATTCGCCTGTAGCAGATTCAGCTGCTTTAGCAGCAACTTTTGCCAAGTCAGCGCGGATTTTGTTAACGCCAACCATCATGCCGTAACCATATTCAGCATTGTCTTCGAAGAGGGAGTTTGCCCAAGCTGGACCATGGCCTTCTTCATTAGTTGTGTATGGTGTAGCAGGGTAAGAACCGCCCCAAATGGAGGAACAACCAGTTGCATTGGCGATTTGCATGCGGTCACCGAACAATTGAGTCAACAATTTAGCGTAAGGTGTTTCACCACAACCAGAGCAAGCGCCGGAGAATTCGAACAATGGTTTTTCGAATTGGGAACCTTTAACGGATTCTTTCTTGAATGCAGGGATGGATTTAGTTGGCAAGGATACAGCATAAGCCCAAGCATCAGCTTGTTCGACTTCTGTATCGATGGAAGTCATCACGATAGCTTTGCCTTTTGGTGCTGGGCAGATATCTACGCAGTTACCGCAACCCAAGCAGTCCAATGGGGAAACAGCGATGCGGAATTGCAAGCCATCTTGGGAGCCCATAGCTGGAACTGTTTCGAAGTGTGCTTTTGCTTTTTCTGGAGCATTAGCGATTTCTTCTTCTGTTGCCAATACTGGACGAATTGTAGCGTGAGGACATACGAAGGAACATTGGTTACATTGGATACAGTTTTCTGGGATCCATTTTGGAACGAACAATGCTGGACCGCGTTTTTCGAATGCCGCAGAACCAACAGCCATAGTACCATCTTCGCGACCTACGAATGTAGATACAGGAAGGTCATAGCCACCTTGTGCATTAACAGGTTTAGCGATGTTTTCTACGAAGGATGGGCAATGTTCGCAACCAGGTTTAACTTCTGCAGGACCTTCGTCAACGGCATTTTTCCAGTCAGCTGGAACGTCGATCTTAACGAGAGCGTCAACGCCTTGGTCGATAGCAGCGTTGTTCATGTCAACGATGTTTTGACCTTTTTTACCATAGGAAGTAACTACAGCTTCTTTCAAGTATTTAATAGCGTCATCGATAGGGATGATGTTAGCCAATTTGAAGAAGGCAGCTTGCGTTACCATGTTGATACGACCACCCAAACCAATTTCGCGAGCGATTTTAGCTGCGTTGATTGTGTAGAAGTTCAATTCTTTTTCAGCGATTTGACGGCGGAGTTTAGCTGGCAAATAATGGGACAATTCTTCTGGAGTCCATGTACAGTTCAAGAGGAATGTACCACCTTTTTTGATGCCGCGGATCAAGTCGTATTCATTTACATAGGATTGACGGTGACAAGCAACGAAGTCAGGTTCAGTAATGAGGTAAGGGTAGTTGATAGGTGTTTTACCGAAACGCAAGTGAGACATTGTTACGCCACCAGATTTTTTGGAGTCGTAATCGAAGTATGCTTGTGCGTACATATCAGTGTGGTCACCGATAATTTTGATAGCGGATTTATTAGCACCTACAGTACCATCGGAACCGAAGCCCCAGAATTTACATTCAGTCAAACCTTCAACTTTGATATCAACATTTTCAGGACGATCCAAGGACAAGAATGTCACGTCATCGTTGATGCCCAAAGTGAAGTGTTTGCGAGGTTCTGCGGAAGCCATGTTATCAAATGCTGCAACGAAGTCAGCTGGGATAACGTCTTTGGAGGACAAGCCGTAACGACCACCTACAACGGAGATGTTGCGACCGGATTGAGCTACTGCAGTTTGTACATCGAGGCAAAGAGGTTCAGCAATAGCGCCTGGTTCTTTTGTACGGTCAAGTACAGTGATGCGTTTAACTGTTTCAGGAATAGCTTTCATCAAGCGATCTGCTGCGAATGGACGGAACAAGTGAACGTTGATGAAACCAACTTTACGGCCCAATTTGTTGAGGTAATCAACAGTGGAAGTAGCTACTTGTGCTGCAGAACCCATCACAACGATGATATCAGTAGCATCAGGAGCACCGTAGTAATTGAACAAACCATAGTTAGTACCTGCCAATTTGTTGATTTCGTTCATGTAATTTTCAACAATGTCAGGGATGTTGTTATAGAATGGGTTGGATGCTTCACGGTTTTGGAAGTACACGTCAGGGTTTTGAGCAGAGCCACGTTCTACAGGAGCGTCAGGGTTCAAAGCGCGTGTACGGAAAGCTTGAACTGCTTCCATATCAACCAATGGTTTCAAGTCATTGTAGTCCCAGATTTGGATCTTTTGAATTTCATGGGATGTACGGAAACCGTCAAAGAAGTTCACGAAAGGTACGCGACCTTTGATTGCGGACAAGTGAGCTACAGGAGCCAAGTCCATTACTTCTTGTACGGAAGATTCAGCAAGCATAGCACAACCAGACGCACGGGATGCCATAACGTCTTGGTGGTCACCGAAGATGGACAATGCATGAGATGCCAAAGCACGAGCTGCTACTTGGAATACGCCTGGAAGCAATTCACCAGCAACTTTATACAAAGTTGGGAGCATCAAGAGCAAACCTTGGGAAGAGGTAAATGTAGTAGCGAGTGCACCGGATTGCAATGCACCGTGACAAGCACCAGCAGCACCTGCTTCAGATTGCATTTCTACTACTTTTACAGTATGGCCGAAGATGTTTTCACGACCTTGAGCAGACCATGTATCGATATGTTCTGGCATTGGAGAAGATGGTGTGATTGGGTAAATCGCAGCCACTTCGGAGAACGCGTAAGATACATGTGCAGCGGCAGCATTGCCGTCCATAGTTTTAAATTTACGCATGTTAAATAGCCTCCTTAAGCATGACGTATAAATAAATTTGCTCGCCTTTTGAATTATTCCTATCCTGCATAGACACGTTACCATATTGCATACACAGCAAAAGAATGTCATAATATAAGAATGTATATATAAATATCATATACCTTCACTTATGACATGGATAAGTATCCATTCCGATATAATAATTTTAATTAGCATAGCTTTGATTTAATTATACAAGCTAGGCTAGGGAGTGGCAAGGTTAGTGGTCTCTTTTTCATATGAAAATAACGCTATAGAGCCATTACATTAAGTTATAATTATGCAGTTTTTGATAATTATTCTTAAATAGAGCTCGCCCCTTTTCCTCCTTGTAAAAAAAGATTTGAGGTATTGCATGGATTTCCATCATTTAAAATATTTTGTTGAGGTTGCTGAACAAAAAAGTTTCTCAAAAGCAGCTCGCAACTTACACATCTCCCAGTCCGCTATCTCCCGGACCATCCGCGCCCTAGAGGATGAATTAGGAGTGGTTCTCTTTATTCGTAATGCCAAGTCCGTAGAACTGACCGACGGAGGAACCATCTTCCTCACTCACTCCAAGCGCGTTGTCTTTATGTTTGAGCATTTAAAAGCGGACTTTGAAAATGAATTCCGCTTAGAACAAGGCTCTATCCGTATCGGTATACCACCCATTACGGACGCTCCTATCTTCGCCCACCTGTTAGGGGAATTTAAAAAGGCCTATCCGCAGATTTCTCTAGAACTCTTTGAACAGGGGTCTAAGAAAGTTGAATTATCAGCCCAAGAAGGCTTAGTCGATATTGGCATTATATGCACAGAAGCCAATGAAAAAGAATTTGAATCCTTCTATCTTACTTCTGATCCTCTAGCTGTTGTTATTCCTAAGAATAACCCTCTAGCAGATAAGAGCTCTATTACGCTTCAAGATTTAACAGGTCAATCTTTCGTTCTTCACAAGGATGACTTCAATCTACATGACGAAATCATCAAGGCTTGTAAATCAGCAGGCTTTACTCCTAATATTATCTTTGAGACAAGTCAGCGGGACCTTATGTTACAGACCGTAGCGGCTGAACTGGCTATCGCTATTTTGCCTAGTCGCCTCTGTCCTAACTTGGCTGACAACCCTATCCTTTCTAAGTCAGTGGCCGTCAAAACCCTACATCCAGAAATGATGCATACCCTCTATGTCATCTGGAAGAAAGGTCACTACCTCTCCCACGCAGCCCGCTTATGGCTGGACTTCGTCCAATCCAAACTCCCCCTCCCTGGTTTTAAAACAGAAAGCAAGTCTTAACCATGAACCAAGAACCCAAATGGCGCAAACGTCTAAGTGCCATCCTTCGTTCACAAACAACCTACACAATCTTAGCCTTCGCCATCCTCATCGGTGTCATCATTTGGCAACAGTTCCAAATTTCAGCCCTCCAATACCAACAGGATTTAGATCATGATGGGGCTACAGTAGAATCCTATGCAGGACGCTTCTATATCTTAGAAGGCATTACCTCTAAGCATGGCGAGGAATTAGAAGAGCAAACTAAGATTATTGGCGACCTCAAGGCACAAATTGCAAATCTAGACTGGCAGATTAAGCAACTCCAATGGGCTCATCCAGAACTCAAGGTAGAGCCCCCTGCCACTTCTATTGACCGTTCCTTTAAATTTGACCCCAACCCAGGCAAGGTACCAGATCCGCACTAATACTATAATTAAAGAAATTAAACCATACTAATAGACTATGCCAAAAGCGATCCCTCATAAAAGGGAGCGCTTTTTATAACTTCTTTTTACAATTAGGACAAGCTGTAATAGGGCAAGGTTTCCACTTAGGATCCCCCCGCTTCTGACCTTTTTCTATAGGCAACTGGCTCCCGCAATGCGGGCAACGCCAAACTCGCCCCAAGCCGACTTTAGCAGCGAAGAATTTAGTCCACAAGAGGAGCAAGATTAGAACAGCACCCAGAACATAGGCCCCTGCATCACCAATATAACCAAGGTAAATCAGGCCCAATCCGATGACAGCGATGACCATAGAAATCATATTAGAATTATTTTGCCAGTGGTAGGCTGCTTGTAAGGCTCTTTCGTATAGAGTCATGGAAATTCTCCTATTTTAGATATAAGAAAACCCAGTAGCCACGAGGGATACTGGGTTTGATTCGTCCAACGATTAACGTTTGGAGAATTGGGAAGCTTTACGAGCTTTTTTGAGACCGTATTTTTTACGTTCTTTCATACGTGGGTCACGAGTCAAGAAGCCTGCTTTTTTGAGGTCAGAACGCATGTCTGCATCAACTTCAAGCAAAGCGCGGGAGATACCATGACGGATAGCACCTGCTTGACCGGAAGCACCACCACCAGCAACGTTAGCAATAACGTCGTATTGTTCTGTTGTGCCAGTCAATTCCAAAGGTTGTTTAATGATCAATTCCAAAGTTTGGCGACCGAAGTAGTCATTAAGATCACGTTTGTTTACTGTAATTTTACCAGTGCCCGGTACAAGACGAACGCGAGCAACGGAAGATTTTCTGCGGCCTGTGCCGTAGTATTGAGCTGCCATTGAATATTCCTCCTACCGATTATCGTACGTTAATTTCCAAAACTTCTGGTTTTTGAGCTGCATGTGGATGTTCAGAACCAGCATAAACGTTCAATTTGCGGTATTGTTGAGCACCCAATTTATTTTTAGGAAGCATACCACGAACTGCCATTTCTACAACGCGTTCTGGATGTTTTTCCAACATCATACCCAACTTCATGAAGCGGGAACCACCTGGATAACCGGAATGACGGAAGTATTCTTTTTGAATCAATTTCTTACCAGTTACAGTGATTTTTTCTGCGTTGATCACGATTACATGATCACCAGTGTCAACATGTGGTGTGAAAGGTGGTTTATGTTTGCCCCGAAGAACT
>CAKPUJ010000026.1:0-19739 GCA_934191645.1 uncultured Veillonella sp.
GTCTTATCCTTATTCTTGAGCCCCTCCTGAATAGACTCTTCAAAGATTCTAAGCCGTTCATCAATGCCACGGTAAATCGAGTCAGCAGAGCACTCATAGGTTTCCATTTCACTCCGCAATATGACCTCTGCAAAGGAGCAATCATGATCTTCACAGGCACGCAGAATCTGGTCAATAGATTCATAGGTATAGTTCATCTACAACTCCTTTACAACTTAGGGAAGGTCATCACATCGACTACCCCTGCTACATGTCGGATCAAATCTACAAGGGTCTCATCAACACTAGTATCCGTTTCAATAACCATAACCGCCAACTCATTCTTAACCTTACGGAAAACCTGCATATTAGAGACATTGATATGACCGGCTCCCAAAAGGCCTGTCACCTTAGAAATCATTCCTGGCTGGTCCTGATGAGGAATAACCATAGTAAACTCATCGCCGGAAATAGCCACATTCTGTCCGTCCATATCCGTAATGAGTATGCGACCACCGCCCAAGGACCGCCCCGTCACCGAAACAGGGCGCTCACCAGCCTTTGACATATGAAAGGTAACTACATTAGGGTGACCCATATCTTTATCGGACTCAACAAATGTGTAAACTAGTCCCTTTTTCTTAGCTAAAGCCTTAGCCGACCGAATCCGTTCATCATCTTCAGCCAGTCCTAACAAACCTGCCAAGAGGGCCTTATCCGTCCCGTGCCCCCGGTAGGTCTTGGCAAAGGACCCATAAAGAACCATCTCTACAGTTTCTGGAGTCCCTTGAAAAATACAAGAGGCCATCCGACCTAAGCGGGCCGCTCCCGCTGTATGAGAGCTAGATGGGCCAATCATAATAGGGCCAATTACATCAAAGATCGATGCCATACAAGTCTCCTATTCCCCATACAGTCCTAGGGGCTTATAGTTACAAATAAATTCATTGATAGCCTCAATGCTATCAGCAACGAGGATATTATCCCGGTGAACTTGAAGGAGGAAACCATCCGCTACCATACGGTCCAATTGGGCTGCCATATGATCATAATAACCCTCTACATTAAAGAAGATACAAGGCTGGGTCAACTTACCTAGACGGGCCCAGGAAATCACCTCGGCAATTTCTTCTAATGTTCCAGGGCCCCCAGGAAGGGCGATAAAGGCATCAGCCCGGTCAATCATAGCTTGTTTACGAGTCCGCATGTCTTCCACAACAATGAGGTTAGTCAGACGGCGATTAGCCACTTCATGGTCCACCAAGAACTGGGGAATGATCCCGATAACCTGGCCGCCTTGATCTAAAATAGCATTGGATACAACGCCCATAAGACCTACACCGCCACCACCAAAGACCAGAACATGACCATTTTTAGCCATCCACTGGCCTAATTTCTTGGCCGTCTCTTCATAAGCCGGACGCGTCCCTACATTAGCCCCACAATAGACTGCAATACGCATACTAACTCCTTTACCTCGTACCATCCTATATGTATGTCAATTCATGCTTGCTCATAGATAGACTCCTACCGAATCTCTGAAGTCTCTTCCATCGCCTTCTTAGGAACTACATAGTCCCGATTTTCATCCAAATAATAATTAAGGTTCCCATCAACCGGGACATCTACCAAGTGAACCTTATGAGTTGGATAGCCAAAGGCCACTACCGTATTAATTCGGTCAGCAGGTATACCCAAGACCTCTCCAATGCCCGGTTTATTGATGTTTCTAAGGATGACAGATCCCACACCGGAGGCCCAAGCAACCGCACTTATATTAGCCATGCCAATGCCAGCATTCACATCATCGATAGAGCTGTGCTTAGGAGACCTTTCCAATAAAACCACAAACAGTCTTGGGTGTTCTCCCTCCTTAGGCTGTCCCTCTTCTGGTGGGAGGGCAGCTGCATAGTGGGTATAAGGAAAGATAGCTTCTACCAAGGCCGGTTCTTGAACAAAGATGTAATACATATCCTGACCATTACGACCAGTAGAGGAATAGCGGACTGCTTGTCGCATGGCCTCAATGACATCTTGAGGAATCGCCTTCGATTGGTCAAAGCGACGGAAGGTCCGTCGCGTCTTCATAAGTTCTAAAATATCCATACCCTATCCTCCTTATTGATTAGAAATGCAGGCATCATTGGACAAGCCTTCCATAAAGGCTTGATAATCAATAGATTCTCCCGCCAAGGCTAAGCATTGGCTTCGACTAGGGCAAGTTACTATATGCCCATTAATAACCCCTATGGCTTGTAAAAATGCTTGCACAATCGTAGGTCCTACAAAGGAAAATCCCCGTTTTTTCATATCCTTAGAAAGGAAACTGGCCAAAGGACTTGTGGAAGGCACTTGTTCGATGCTAGCCCATTGCCCTAAGAGGACTTTCCCCCCTGTAAAAGACCACATATAGGCTTGAAAAGACCCCCACTCCTCTTGCACTGCTTTAAAGGCTTTCGCATTTTTAGCCAAAGCTTCTAACTTACGACGGTTGCGGATGATAGCAGGATTGGCCATGAGAGAATCTATTTTTTTATCATCATACGATAGGATAGCCTCTAAGTCAAAGTGGTCAAAAGCCTTGTCCATGGCCCCTCGCTTTCGCATAACAGTCGTCCATGAAAGGCCTGCTTGCATACCTTCCAAAATTAAATATTCAAAGAGAGTCCTATCGTCATGACAAGGACGTCCCCACACATGATCATGGTAAGTCTCTTCTAGGGGATCGCGATAAGCCCAAGGGCACTTGCTCGTCATAGCAGCCTCCTGCAAAATACCTGTGACACACATATGATAAAGAATATACCCTTATCTTACTCCTATTTCCAAGTCCTTCAATGCGAATCATCATACTTAGCCAGATAAAAATAGATAGGGATACAAAAAAAGCAACCAGATCACTCGATAACTATCAAAAGTTTCGAGGACCTAGTTGCTTTTACTTATTAAATCCTAGTATTTTTCAGGATCCAATTCGCCGGTAATGCGGTTACGGAGGTCACGACGAGCAATTTCCATAATCCACAACCACCAGAGGTGACCGAACAATTCAGATGCTTGTTCGTCAAATGGAATTTGAGAAACAGGTGGAACCAAGCCCATGAGAGGCATAACCACGTTATGAGCTAAGATGTAAACAGCGAAGCCGAACACACAACCTTGCCACATTTTAATCCGTGGCCAGTACTCTGCGATTACACAGTACATAATACCAAAAATGATAGAAAACCCAACGTGTACCATGAAAATGCTGAGAGGTTGATCTACACCAGAAAAGTGGTAGGTCAAATCAGGGGCACCAAACATATCGAGTAAAACCTTAGGAGGTGTTACCCGTGACATGGCATCCAAAGGCCAGAAAACATTTGGATCACGTGGAGGGAAGGGAACTTCCCAACCCCATTTAGCAATAGCACCAATGATCCCCGTAATAATACCGAGAATGATGGAAAGACCAACATGGCGGTGTTCTGGTTTTGTAATGTAATCGAAACCAACTTTCATAATAATACTCCTTTATGTAACAATTTATATAACAGGTGAATTGTACCATAAAAGCCAGCTGATAGAAATACATATATAATAAAAATTATTATATAGCAATTATTCCAAAAATTTAATTATATCCAATAACCACAGTAAATGCAGAATCATCTTACATCTACATATCAATTTTTCTTATGATAGCTCACAATACATCGGTGAACATATAAGTAAATCTAGCAGTGATTTAAGCATCGTACACATTCTGCCTTATAAGCCTACATTGGTTAAAAAAAGCCTATCGCCGAACGGGAAATGACGAATACCTATACAAGAAAAGCCCACCTAGGCCTTTCTGATCGACATTCGGATAGGAGTCGTAGCAGAAAACCTAGGTGGGCTTACTAGCCTGTATAGAATTATAATTTTCCTTCGTCAGCGAGCTTTTTCAAATTAGCTACACTTTGAGGACATGTTTCAGGTGTGCATGCCCCATTAGGACCCAAGACATCAGAACGATCTACGAAATCTTCAGAGTGCAAGAGTTCGTGCGCCTTATGGCTCAATGGTTCCCCGAAGTAATCCTTGTACATTTCGATAATTTCTGGGTTGTCACAAGCGGCTTTAACCTTCACTTGGGAATCGCGGTTATAGAGGGATGCGATACGTGCTTCACGAGCAGCCTTAACTTGAGGCATTTTTACACGAGGCATACCGCCACCACCGATACAACCACCTGGGCAAGCCATAACTTCGATGAAGTCATAGTGGGTGCCGGATTCATCCATGTGTTGTTTGAACTTACGGAAGTTACCTGTACCGTGTACAGCTGCTACGTGCAAGGTTACGTCGCCGATTTGTACATCTGCTTCACGGCAGCAATCAAGGCCACGGATAGCTTCGAATGGAATCAATTCCTTAGGCGCTGGTTCCTTGGTTACGAATTCATAGGCAGCACGCATAGCGGATTCCATAACACCACCGGTGTTACCGAAGATGATACCACCACCAGAAGCTTGACCCATGAGAGCATCAAATTGACCATCTTCCAAAGCATTGAAATCGATGTTTTCAGCACGGAGCCATTTAGCCAATTCGCGAACTGTAATACAGTAATCGGAATCGCGCATGTTTTCATCACCCATGGAACGGCCTGCAGCGTTCATTTCCGGACGGCGAATTTCAAATTTCTTAGCCGTACAAGGAGTTACGCAAACAGTGACCATTTGCTTTGGATCGATGTTGTTCTTTTCTGCGAAATATGTCTTTTGCGCAGCTGCTTCCATAAGGATTGGAGATTTAGCAGTGGACAAGTTAGATAAGTATTCTGGGTAGAAGGTTTCTGCAAACTTAACCCAGCCTGGGCAGCAAGATGTGAATTGAGGGATTTTACCTGCGCCGTGCAATACGCGTTGAATCAACTCAGATGCTTCTTCCATGATGGTCATATCCGCACCAAAGTTGGTGTCCAATACATAGTCACCACCCAATTTACGGAGGGCTGTGATCATTTTACCTTCTACGAAGGTGCCGAATTCATTGCCGAATTCCTCGCCAAGACCAACCCGAACAGCTGGTGCAGTTTGGAAAACAACCACCTTATTAGGATCTTCTACAGCTGCTTTTACCAAGTCTACTTCAGACCGTTCATTGATGGAATCAAATGGACAAGCAGATGCACATTGACCGCAGTGAATGCAGACAGGATGGTCACCATTAGTGAACAAGTCGTAATGTTCATAAACGCCTGCATCATTCACGCATGCGCGACGGCAGAGGGTACAGTTCTTACATTTGTCGAGATCTTGCACGAGGGCAATGTTGCCTTCTTCAATCGGCACACGACGATCAAGGTGTTGGTATTTGCTCAAAGCCATTTTAATTCCTCCTGGAATCTACGATTACATTTCATGGTGAATTATATCACTAGTTATAACATTTCTTCAAGTTCTAACCACCGGTCTGTTAATTCTTCCGACCGTTTTTGAGCAGCCCCCTTTTCCTCCATGAGTTCCTGGATTTTATCTAGGTCCGTCCCCGCTTGTGCCAACATAAGGTCCAGGCCCTTGATAAGATGTTCCACCTGGTCTAGTTCTTCTAAAATAGCTTGGTATTCTGCCTCTTGGGCCTTATTGAGCCCCTTCTTTTTAGGCGCTCCCTCTTCTTTGGTCAATTTTTTAGGCAGGTCAGCCTCTGAAAGAGCCTCGCCCTTACGATTTTCCTTAAGAGCTGTCACTCCTGTAAGAGAACTCATAGGCCCCCTATCTTCTTTCAGATCGGAATAGGACCCATGATGAATTTCAATGGTCCCCTGCCCTTTGAATACAAAGAGCTTATCGACAACACGGTCTAAGAAATACCGGTCATGGCAGACGGTGATAATAACGCCACCAAAGGAGTCTAAGAAATCTTCTAACACATCTAAGGTAGGAATATCTAAATCATTAGTTGGTTCGTCCAAGAGAAGAACATTAGGAGCCGACATCAAAAGCTTTAAAAGGTAGAGGCGACGTCGCTCTCCACCAGACAACTTGCCAAGAGGTACCCCGTGAAGTTCGGGTGTGAAGAGGAATCGTTCTAGCATCTGTCCTGCAGAAGCGGTGGACCCATCGCCTAAGACAAGGTATGGGTGATCTTCCTTAATATAGTCGAGAACCCGCATATGAGTGTCTGCTGGTGGCAACTCTTGCGTAAAGTGGGCGATACGGACTGTCTCACCGCGGCCCATGGTACCCGAATCTGGTTGGTAGCTTCCATCAAGAAGTTTCATAAAGGTAGACTTACCTACCCCATTAGGGCCTACAATACCAATCCGATCATGACGAACTACATGATAGGTAAAGTCTTTAACCATAGTCTTATCCCCAAAGGAAAAATTCACATGCTCCATGTCGAAGATTGTTTTACCTAAACGAGTCTTAAGGGCGATGGGATCCATAGTATCCACCCGGCGAGTGGATTCCATGTTCTTGAGTCTTTCATAGCGGTCTAAGCGGGCCTTTTGCTTGGTGGATCGAGCTTGCGCTCCTCGGCGAACCCATTCGATTTCCCGTTTGAGGAATTGACGACGCTTTTCTTCTGTCGCCGCATCTTGGGCCTCCCGTTGGGACTTAAGGTCCAAAAAGGTCTCATAGTTGCCATCGTACTTATAGATACGTCGGTTGGATAGTTCTACGATGCCATTACAGACAGAATCTAAAAAATACCGGTCATGAGTGGACATAAGGAGGCCTCCCTTGCGGTTTTGCAGGAAGGATTCCAACCATTCAATAGAGGCCTCGTCCAGGTGGTTAGTGGGTTCATCCAGAAGGAGGAGGTCACAGGGGTACAAGAGGGCCTGGCCCAAAGCTAAGCGGCGCCGTTGCCCACCAGAGAGAAGCTTAACCGCTTGATTGACGTCGGCAAATCCTAGCTTATTGAGGATAATCCGAGCTTCTTGTTCTACATCCCAGCCCCCCTCTTGGTCCATACGGTCTAGAAGGTCCATGTACTTAGGGCCTTGATTCTTGCTTTCACGCTCAAACTCTCGAACAAGCTTCATGAGAGGGTGAGAGCCCAGGAAAATATTTTCTAGGATAGAAGCCTCTTCATCAAAAGTAGGCATCTGCGGCAAATAGTAAATAGACGCCTTGCCATTGCGGTCTATCTGCCCCTTATCGGGCTCATTTTGGCCAGCTACCATCTTTAAAAAGGTGGATTTACCCGTCCCATTAACCCCAACTAGCCCCAATTTAGACTGGTCGGTAAAGGTCATGGTCACGTCCTTAAAGAGTAAGCGCGTACCATATGATTTTTCAACCCCTTGCAGGGAAATTACATTCATAGTGATTCCTTGTTATTTATGTTCATTCAAACGAAAATAGGGCCTAAGGCCTCAATTAACTCTATTATACACTAGATTGACGGCCTCCCTCGGCATGCCTATAATAAAGGTATCTCAAATCACATAATATCTGTATAAGGAGGACATCATGGATCCCGATAGTGTTGAGTTATTTTACGAAAATTTAGGTTTTGAACTGGCTACCATTGATGATATGGATACCCTCTTCTTAGAAATTGACGAGGACGGCCACTATGCTACCGTTACAAATTACGATGGTCATTTCCCTGAAAGCTTGGATGATCGCATCATCTTCTCCCTCTATAATGACGACGATTCCTTCCAGTGGTCCACAAGCCTAGACAACTCTTCCCAATTGGGTCAAATCTTGACCGCTTCCGATGATCTACCAACAGCCCTCTCGACCCTGCAATCTATCCGCAGAGAAAATATAGACCGCTACAACGAAGAAGCGGCCCAAGGACAATAAGTAAGGTAACTCTTGACTAGACCTTGACCTAACACCAAAAACATAAAACATCCTAGCAACCAAAATATGATTGCTAGGATGTTTTTTTATATCTATAAACTTAAGGTCTCCGGGCAGACCATTGGCCTCGCCGATAGGCCTTAATGCCTTCAAGAACTGCCTGTGACGCCGCCGCAGCCTGAGCCTTAGTAGCAGCAGGAATTCCGTCTAGTCGGTAAGGAAGTCCCAACTCCTCATACTTCTTAACCCCCATGACATGGTAAGGCAAGCAGTCTACCGCCTGGAGGGACTTGAGAGAGCCCAAAAAGAAGCCTAGGCGATAGTGGCGGTCCCGATTATCCGTCACTGTCGGTACGACTACGTGACGAATCCAGAGGGGCACGCCTACATGAGACACCAATTCTGCAAAATCGAGAATAGGCCCAATATCTTGGCCGGTCAGCCACTTATGGACCTGAGGATCGATATCCTTAATATCCAAGATAACCAGGCTGGTAGCTGCCAAGAGGCGGCGGTAGTCCTCCTCTTTCTCAGGCTGGTAATAGATACCTGATGTATCTAAAGCCGTATGAACACCCTTCTCATGGAAAAATTCAAAGAGTTCCAAAACAAAGTCAAATTGCATAAGGACTTCACCACCGGTTACGGTAAGCCCCCCCTTATTATAGAAGGCCTGGTTCCGTTGGTAAATCTCCCATATGTCCTCTACGGACAAGAACTCTTCCCCCTTAGCAGGGTCCCAAGTATCTGGATTATGACAGTAGGCACAGCGCATAGGACAGCCTTGTAAGAAGACTACCAGGCGCATGCCTGGTCCATCTACGGTACCCATAGTTTCAATGGAATGGATATGACCCTTCATAAGATCCTCGATTTCCGCTAGCCCTAAAGCAGTCTAAGAATAAAAATCTAGAACTAGCCAGATTACCAAAAGGTGAAGGGGCGCACCCTAGGATGCGCCCCTCACTTAAATTACATAGCTTGGTGGAAGGTACGAGCTATAACTTCGTCTTGTTGTTCCTTAGTTAGCTTATTAAAGTGTACCGCATAACCGGATACACGGATAGTCAACTGAGGATACAACTCAGGGTGCTTTTGCGCATCGATCAAGGTTTCGCGATTGAACACGTTAACATTGAGATGGTGACCACCCTTTTTAGAATAGCCGTCAAGCAATTCTACCAAGTTGTCAATTTGTTGTTGGTTGCTCATAATGAACCTCCTTTTATAGGTGGATTGTACAATCCTATACTGGGTATATATAAACGTCCTTGCGGACGGGGACCCCTTATTTATCGTCCATTGGCATGTTTGGTTCTTCGCAAGCACAGTTGTTGGAACCAGCAGTCAATTGACTTGGGTCAAAGTCCTTGAGTTCGATGTCGCCTATGGTCAAGAAGCTTTCACCACTCTTACCAAGGGCATCCGGAACGATGGAGAAGGTATTGGAAATACCGTCAGAGCAGTCCCGCCAAGGCATCTTAGCTACAGAGGACAAGGAAGATACGGCCCCATGGGAATCGCGGCCATGCATAGGGTTGGCCCCTGGTGCAAAGGCTTGACCTGCTGGGCGACCATCTGGTGTGGCCCCGGTAGCTGTACCATAAACCACATTGGATGTGATGGTCAAGAGAGACATGGTTGGAATGGATTGACGGTAGGTTGGATGCTTACGAATCTTATTCATGTAAGTAGATACAACCATCGCTGCCAAATCATCTACCCGGTCATCATCATTGCCGTATTTAGGGAATTCACCTTCAATTTCAAAATCTACGGCAATGCCATTTTCATCACGAATCGGTTTTACCTTAGCGTACTTGATGGCGGATAAGGAGTCAGCTACGACGGAAAGACCAGCGATACCCGTTGCAAACCAGCGTTTAACTTGGCGATCGTGGAGGGCCATTTCCAATTTTTCATAAGCATACTTGTCATGCATGTAGTGGATGATATTGAGGGCATTCACATAGACCCCTGCCAACCATTCCATCATATCGTCAAAGCGTTCCATCACTTCATCGTAGTCCAAGTATTCCGATGTGATTGGACGGTATTTAGGGCCCACTTGCTTCTTGGACTTTTCGTCCACCCCACCGTTGATAGCGTAGAGCAAACACTTAGCCAAGTTGGACCGGGCTCCGAAGAATTGCATTTCCTTACCAATTCGCATAGGGGATACGCAGCAAGCAATCGCATAATCGTCACCGGAATTAGGGCGCATCAATTCATCGTTTTCATATTGGATGGAGGATGTTTCGATAGACAAACGCGCACAGAAGCGACGGAAGCCAATTGGAAGATGTGGAGACCAAAGAACGGTCAAGTTAGGTTCTGGTGCAGGTCCCAAATTATCCAAGGTATGGAGGTAACGGAAGGACATCTTGGACACTAAGGTACGACCATCAGTCCCCATACCACCGATGGATTCGGTAGTCCATACAGGGTCGCCGGTGAAGAGATTATTGTACTCTTGAATACGGGCAAAACGAACCATACGGAGCTTCATGATAAAGTGATCCACGAACTCTTGAATTTCTTCTTCGGTGTAGGTGCCGTTAGCCAAGTCCCGCTCAGCGTAAATATCTAGGAAGGTAGAGTTACGACCGATGGACATAGCCGCCCCGTTTTGTTCCTTAATGGCCCCTAGGTAACCAAAGTAGAGCCATTGCATAGCTTCCTTCACGTCCTTAGCTGGACGGGAAATATCAAAGCCATAGGAAGCAGCCATTTCCTTCAATTCTTTAAGGGAGCGGATTTGTTCCTTGATTTCTTCTCGGTCACGGATAACTCTATCTAACATATCTCCCATGGTAATGGAGAAGTCTTGTTCCTTTTGTTGGATTAAGTAATCAACCCCGTAGAGGGCTACCCGGCGGTAGTCACCGATGATGCGGCCTCGAGAATAAGCATCAGGTAAACCCGTCAAGATGTGAGCTGAACGAGCTGCCCGCATTTCTGGTGTGTACACATCAAAGACCCCATCATTATGAGTCTTACGGTGAGTTTTGAAGAAGTCCTCCAACTGTGGGTCCATAGTGTAACCATATTCAGCTGCTGCCGATTTAGCTGTACGAAGGCCACCATAAGGGAAGAGAGCCCGCTTGAGAGGCTTATCAGTTTGAAGACCTACGATGGTTTCCAAATCCTTATCGATATAACCAGGCTTATGGGCTGTGATATGGGTAGCTACTGCTGTATCCGCATCAATCATCCCCCCCTTTTCTCGTTCTTCTTCGTAGAGTTTGAGGACTTGATTCCAAAGCTTTTCAGTCCGTTCTGTAGGTCCTACTAAGAAGGAGCCATCCCCCTCGTAAGGTTTATAGTTGCGTTGGATAAAGTCACGAACATCAATGGCCTTAGACCAAACGCCAGGGACGAAATCTTTCCATTCAGTGTGTTGCATAGTGCACCTCCTATAAAATGAAAGTTATTCTCATATACATAGTGTAATCCCTCTACTCGATAATTTACAATAGGATATTGATATAAATTATCAATAGGTATATTCCTTTTAGTAATACCAAATTTTTTTACTATATTATGAGCAAAGCAAAAACAATATATAGTACTAGATCCGCATATATGAATCTATTTGAATATTAATAATAAATTTCATTTATAATGTATTATTTACTAATTCATATAAAAAGCCCCCGCTTACATAACCGTAAGCGGGGGCTTTCCCATGCTCTCTCCTAGAGAAAGTTATATACACTTGTCATACTGACCTAGGCCTCATCATCTGCCTCTATTAAGCTTCTTGACTCATCATAAGGGGCTGACCTTCCTCTTGGTCTAGACCATCTAAGTAAGTCACTATATCCTTATAGATATTAGCTGCCCCATCCACATGCCAATGCCGGGATTGTTCAGACATAGCCTTGAGCCGGTCGGGATTAATCAATAGGGCCGTCACCACATCTTCCAGATTATGGATATCTCGAGCCCAACGGGCACAGCCTAACTCTTCTAAGAGTTTAGCATTAGCCTCTTCCTGACCCGGAATCGCATCGAAGAATACCATAGGCAGCCCTACCGTAACCGCTTCCATACAGGTCAAGGCACCGGGCTTAGTCACTAAGAGGGTAGATTGGCTCATGAGTTCTGCAATATTAGTGGTATAACCATACACCTGGGTTTTGGTTTTCATGGACTGAGACATATCATTAAGAGACTCATAGAGGGATGTATTCTGCCCTGCTACGACGATGAGTTCATCTATGGCTTCTATATCATCTAAATGACGCATGGCACTAGATATAGACCCCATTCCCAGTCCTCCTCCCATGATGAGAACCTTCACAGGTTTCTTCATTTGATAGTCCTTAATAGCTGCCTCAAAGAAAGCCCTTCGCACAGGAAGGCCAGTTACGTGAATATGGTTTTTCGGAATGGTGCAAGAAGCCAATTCTCCTACCATGGAATCTGTAGCTACAAAGTAGGAGTCCACTTGCGGATAAATCCAGAACTGGTGAGAAGAAAAATCTGTCATAATGGCCATGAGTGGAACATCAATGAGGCCTTGTCGTTTGAGAATACAAGCCGCTCCTAAAGGGAATGGATGGGTAAAGATCATCACGTCGGGCTTAGACTTCTTAATGAGCTTATACATACGGCTTTTTAAGAGATAGGACAAAGCGGTCTGCATAACAGCACCCTTCTTAGCCCCCGTAGAAAGACGGTAGATAAGATCATAGAGCATAGGGAAAACGTCAATCATCTTAATGTAAGTCACCTTGAGGAGGTTGTCGATAGACAAGGTATCCGTATCCAGGAAGTCTACGTGGGTAATTGTCGCATCAGGCTCAACTTGGTGCCAATACTCTTCGATGGCCCGAGCCGCTTGCATATGGCCTGTCCCTATGGAAGCCGATACAATGACAATCTTACGCCCTTCTTCTTTAGCCACGATAAGACTCCTCTCTCACTTACAACACATTATCCCCATTATAGCACAAAAAAGAGGCCTCCTAAGAGACCTCTTTTTCGTAACACTCCATAGTGGGAGTCAATTATTTTTTGCGTTTTTTAGCAGCAGTTGCTTTTGCAGCGTTAACTTGATCTTTCAAGCCTTTACCAGCTTTGAAAGCTGGGGATTTGGAAGCTGCGATTTTGATTTCTTTACCAGTTTGTGGGTTGCGGCCAGTACGAGCAGCGCGTTCACGAGTTTCGAAAGTACCGAAACCGATTACTTGTACTTTGTCGCCTGCTGTCAAAGCTTCAGCAACTGTATCGAATACAGCTTTTACTGCTTTTTCAGCATCTTTTTTTGTCAATTCAGCTTTTGTTGCAACGCTTGCGATCAATTCTGTTTTGTTCATAACAAAACCTCCTTAAAAATAAATAGACGCATTTAAGTTGACTCCCTAGGTCGACCTAAATGGATTCATGCGCTTTCGCCTGCTCCCAAAAGGCATCCAACTCTGCTAGTGAATAGCTCTCCCATGGACGGCCACTTTGGTCAACACATTGTTCAACATACGCAAAGCGCTTGTAAAACTTAGTGTTTGTGCGGTTCAGTGCATTTTCTCCGCTTATTTTAAACCATCTAAATAGATTTATCAAGGCAAAAAGCACATCACCGCCCTCTTTTTCCATATTTTCCCTATCATTTTGAGTGATGGCCTCCTTAAACTCTTCTATTTCTTCGTATACTTTTGCCCAACAAGGATCGACAGAATCCCAGTCAAAACCTACCTTGGCGGCCTTTTCTTGTAGTTTTTGAGCCCGCATCAGGGCAGGCAGGCCCTTAGGAACGCCAGCTAGA
This sequence comes from uncultured Veillonella sp., assembly GCA_934191645.1. Lineage (GTDB taxonomy): Bacteria > Bacillota > Negativicutes > Veillonellales > Veillonellaceae > Veillonella. The sequence goes on from CAKPUJ010000026.1 coordinate 13,546, forward strand.
ACTTTTTTTCGCCCATGGCCCTTCTCTTTGGCCTTCAATTGGTCCCAAGTCAACTTAGTTTCTCCCATTTCAAGGGCCGATGCCCGGTTAAATACATGGGGATGACGGCCCACCATCTTTTGAGATACGTCATTGATGACATCCTGAACGGTAAACTCTCCCCGCTCTTCTGCTAGGCGGGCATGGAAGACCACTTGGAGGAGTATATCCCCCAACTCTTCCCGCAAGTTGTCCATATCATCAGCATCGATGGCATCTAGGGCCTCATACACCTCTTCCAATAAGTAGCGACGAAGGGTCTTGTGAGTTTGAGCCCGGTCCCAGTCACAGCCACCTGGTTCCCGTAGGGTCCTTACCACGTCTTCCAAGGGTTCTAATGTGAATGCCAAGTCCGCCATATCTCGCTCATAGGCAGCGGTAACAGGATCTTTTCCACCGTCCTCAGGGGTTGCGTTAGGAACTACTTCCCCTAGGCGTTTTTCTTCATATGTCATACTATACCTCTTACTCTTACCAAGTACTAATGTAAGTTCTACTTACCATCTCGAGCACGCAATTTCTTGCCTATAACAGGGAAGTTATACAAGTCCTTGTAGACAAGAGCCTTGGTAATCCAAAGTGTGACCACATAGACGAGAAGGGCCACAATGATGGTCAAGGCTACGGCTATATTATTCCCCAACAAACTTTGGAGGAAGAGGAAAACCACCTCGGAAGCGCCACCCATTGCTAAGGCGGAGAGAATGATTTTAAGGAATATCTTTGGGTTCATAATAGAGCCCACCAAACGACCTACAAACCAGAGGTTGATGAGGGCTGCTACCGCAAAGGTGGCGTTGGTAGCCCAAGCCGCCCCATTAATCCCAATCATAGGTGTCAACACCATATCCAAGATCACCTTAGCCACTAAACCAAAGCCAATGGTCACCATAGGTATTAGGGTCTTCCCCAGCCCCTGTAAAACAGCGGCTGTTACCTGTTGTAAGCCGATGAAAATAATGGTCAAAGACATGACGGCGATAACAGGTCCCGCATAAGGGGTGGCATAGAGGAGTTGGGAAACCGGCTGCGCCAAAACGGAAAGGCCCACGCAAGCTGGAATGGTAAAGAGACTGGCCACCTTCATAGCCGATTGGGCCCGACCTCTCACACTACTAAGTTGCTGCAAGGAATAGGACTCCGAAATAGCTGGCACCAAAGAAGATGCCAACGATTGAGTCAGTATGACCGGTAGACCCACCAAGGATGTAGCCATACCTGCCAAATATCCGTACTGGGTGGTAGCCTCTTTCATATAGTAACCGGTATTAATGAGGCTCTGAGGCACAATATAAAGATCAATGGCTGTCACCAGTGGAAGAACGATATTGGCCAGTGACACAGGTACCGCCAATAGGGTCAGGCGCTTTAGGATAGCTCCCGCCGACTCCACTAGGGCAGCTTGATTTTGTTGGCCCTCTAAATCCTTACGAATAGCAGCCTGACGACCATAAAAGAAGAGAAGGACCACAAATCCTGCCAAAACACCTGGTAGGGTAGCAAAAGTTGCCCCTGCGGCCGCCCAGTCGAGGCCTCGGTCAATGAGCAAGTAGGCCAAGACAACCATAGTAGTCACCCGGAAGGTTTGTTCAAAAATCTGAGAAACCCCGGTTGGCACCATGTATTGGAAACCTTGGAAGTAGCCCCTAAAGCAGGCCAACATGGTCACGATAAAGAGGCCCGGTGCCAAGGCTTGAATGGCCAAGAGGGCCCGAGGGTCTGTGACCATACCGGAGTCCACCATAGCCTGGGCAGTCCCATAGAGAGCTAGTGAGAAGACTAGGCCTACAAAAAAGAGAATGACGAAGGAGGTCTTAAAAATCCGTCTAACCCCTCGCATATCCTTATTGGCAAGCTTATCCGCAATCATGATGGAGATGGCCACCGGTACACCCGAAGCAGCAATAGCTACGATAATTTGATAGATAGGATAGGCCATCTGGTAGAGGCCAATCCCCTCTCCCCCTAGAATACGGGCTATAAAGACCTTGGATAAAGCCCCTATAACTTTCACAATGAGACCCGCTAAGGTAAGGATCATAGCACCCTTTAAAAATCGATTCATCGGTCCTCCTTAGTCTATATCGCGTAACGCCAGGTTCTTCATAACCCGGTCCATAATGGTCAAAATATCTGCTCCTAGGCTCTTGGTATAGATGTAAACCATGAGAGGCTGTCCTACCTGTCCTTGGCCCCCTAGAATTTTCATAGACTTCCATAGGGCTTGGTCTACAGAACCTAAATCCCATCCTACCATCTTAGACTCGTCCTGCCATTGGATGGTGATTGTATCATTGCGGAAGAGGATGGATTTTATGCCCAAGAGACGAGCTTCTTCTTTGATTTTAGCCACCCGGAGAAGGCGCTCCACTGGATCGGTAGGTGTCCCAAAACGGTCCACCAATTCGTCCGTTAAATCGTTGAGTTCACCCAGGGATTTGACCTTGAGGAGGCGTTGGTAGATGGAAATTTTCCGAGCCGAATCCTTAATATAGGCATCGTCTATAAAGGCATCTACTTCAAGGTCTACTGCAGGATCAGGTGGCACAACTTCCACTTCTTTATGTTGGGCCTTAGCAACAGCCTCTTCTAACATGGTCACATAGGTGCCAAAGCCTACAGCGGCGATATTACCGTGTTGTTGAGACCCTAACAGATTACCCGCACCGCGGATTTCAAGGTCCCGCATAGCCAGCTTAAAGCCAGCCCCCAATTCCGTAAACTCTTCAATAGCCTTGAGGCGTTTTTCCGCTTGCTCTGTTAAGAGCTTGTCTGGTCGGTACATAAAGTAGGCATAGGCACGGCGCCGAGACCTCCCTACCCGTCCCCGCATTTGATAGAGTTGACTGAGTCCTAAGCGGTCTGCATCATAAATAATGATGGTATTCGCATTAGGTATATCCAGTCCCGTTTCAATAATGGAGGTGGATAAGAGAACATCGTAGTGGCCTTCGTAGAAGTCGGTCATAATGTTCTCGATTTGTCGTCCCGTCATCTGCCCATGAGCAATAGCCACACGTAGGTCTGGCATAGCTTGGGTCAATACTTCTTCCATGTGTCCAATGGAGGCTACCCGATTGTAGACGAAGAAGACCTGACCACCTCGTTGCAGTTCCCGCCGAATGGCATCGGTGATAATTCCCATATCGTATTCCACTACATAGGTTTGAACTGGCAAGCGATCTTCTGGTGGCGTAGAGATGATAGACATCTCCCTAACCCCTACCAAAGACATATGGAGAGTCCGTGGTATCGGCGTAGCGGATAGGGTAAGAACGTCTATATTATTGGCCCATTCCTTCCACTTTTCCTTTTGAGCAACCCCAAAGCGTTGCTCTTCATCTACCACCAAGAGGCCTAAGTCCTTAAACTTAACCTTAGCATTTAAGAGGGAATGGGTGCCGATAAGGACATCTACCTGGCCTTCTGCGGTCTTCTTAAGAGTCTCCTTCTTCTCCGCAGCTGACCGGAAGCGGTTGAGTACATCTACATGAAGCCCCCAATGGGAGAAACGATCAGAGAAGGTTTGGAAGTGCTGTTGAGCTAGAACGGTAGTCGGCACTAGAACTGCTACCTGCTTACCAGCCATGACAGCCTTAAAGATAGCCCGCATAGCCACCTCAGTCTTACCAAAGCCCACATCACCACATAGGAGCCGATCCATGGGCTGTTGCCGCTCCATAGATTCCTTGATTTCTGCTGTAGCTACCAATTGATCTGCCGTTTCTTCGTAAGGGAAGGCATCTTCAAATTCAGCCTGCCAAGGAGTATCCTCGGGGAAGGCAAACCCTTCAGCAATTTCACGCTTAGCATAGAGTTCGACTAGCTTATCTGCCAAGTCGTCGATGGATTTTTGAGCCTTAGCCTTAACCTTGCGCCAGTCTGCACCCCCCATCTTATGGATACGCGGCACATCCCCCTCGTTACCAATGTACTTTTGTAATTGATCCAAATGATCCGCTGGCAGGAAGAGGCGGTCTGTCCCTGCATAGGCAATTTCGATATAGTCCTTGTGCTTACCCTCTACCTCAATGGTTTTGAGACCTAAATACTTACCGATACCATGAAGGGCATGGACTACGTAGTCCCCCACCGTCAGATCCGTGAAGTAGTTAATTTCTTGCCCCTTCTCTTGCTTACGGCGGAGGCGTTTCTTTTGGGTCCCGTAGATATTCCCTTCAGTAACTAAGATAAAATGGCTATGAGGTAATTCAAACCCATCTGTCAGAAGTCCTTGCATGACTAGGACTACATTCTTCTTAAGGCCCCAATGGTCCACCTCTTCGTAGCGAATGCCGCCTTCTGCCAAGGCTGCCAAGAGGCTCTCCTTACGCTGGCGGTTGTTCATAACGAGAACCACTTGATGGCCTAGCTTGTGCCAATTCTTAACTTCCTCTATAAAGATAGGAATCTGCCGTTCAAAGGAGGTCATCGACTTACCCTGAATGCCGATAGTGCTAAAGCCAGGAAGGCCCATAGACCGCTGCTGCATGAAGGTATAGGCAATCTGCCGCTTAGCTACCATGGTTCTGGCCAAAGCTGACCAATCCGCATGGGTTTTAAGGTGGTCTGGGTCCTCTTTGAGATACTTCTTGAGGGCCTCTTGCACGCGCAGAGGCTCATCAATAACCAAGAGGGCCTTCTTACCATAAGAGAGAAGAGTAGCTAGCTTATCAGATGAAATCATGGAAAAAGGAGCTACATTAAATGTATCCAGAGAATCGATGGATCGTTGGCTGACCTCATCAAAATGGCGGATGGTATCCACCTGGTCCCCAAACAGTTCAATCCGAACTGGTTTATCTTCATTAACAGGGAATATGTCGATAATATCTCCGCGAACGGCAAAATGCCCCCGCTGTTCAACCTGGTCTACCCTCTCGTAACCATTGGAGACCAATTCTTCTAAGAGACTATCTCGCTTAAGTTCTTCCCCTAGGTTGATATGAAGCACACAAGCCGTCAACTGCTCTGGATCAGCTATATATTGAGCTGCTTCTTCAGCAGTAGCAATGACCACAGAAGGATGCCCCCAGATGAGGTCTGCTAAGGCGGACATCTGTTCTGCCTGATTCTCTAGAGACCGAGCCGCTGTGGAAAATTGGACATGATCTACCTGTGGAAAGCGGCGGACTACCCTATGAGGAGCTAAAAAAGCTAAATCCCGCTCCCAGCGATCGGACTCTTCCCGATTATGGACCAAGACGATGGTCGCTTCTTCTAGTTCCTCGATGGCCTGAGCCCAAAGGAAGGTCTTTTGCGACCCAGATAGACCGTATATATTTGTTTTACCATCCTGCCTAAAGGCCCCAATAGCGCTTTTAAAGGAAGGATTATCGTACAACAAGTCTTTGATTGCTTTCATCTATATCTCTTCTACAAACAGAAATAGGGCATGACGAAACCGCCATACCTCATTCACTCTATGCTACTAACCCATGCAAAAACATAGCCTTACATGGTTACAACTATGGTTTTTATATAGTAATACTTATATTTTACTACTTTTAGAAATAGATAACAAAAAATCCCCATACCCTTAGGTGATTCCTAATGGTACAAGGATATTTCAAGCTATTAAGAATTATTACAATAAAAATATAAAAAAATAGCACCCAACGGTGCTTATGAAGTTGATTGGTGCGGGTGAAGGGAGTCGAACCCCCACGCCATAGGCGCTAGATCCTAAGTCTAGTGCGTCTGCCAATTCCGCCACACCCGCATGACCAACTATTGATAGTTTATCATCACAGACCCTAGCCGTCAACTAGAATATATATTTACTTAGTCCTGCTCAAACCTTAGTGTATCGATCCTCTAAAATAAAAAACGCCTTGCTTCCACAAGACGTTACTTTTGGTGACCCAGAAGGGATACGTAAGCAACTAAGGTCTCTAGGAACATAGTGACGCAGAGACCTTAGTGTGTCGATCCCTTACAATAAAAAACGCCTTGCTTTCGCAAGACGTTAGTTTTGGTGACCCAGAAGGGATTCGAACCCCTGGCCTTTTGATTCGTAGTCAAACGCTCTATCCAGCTGAGCTACTGAGTCATATGTACTTGGTACTCGCTTATAATTTCATAAGCACCAAATCTGTGCAAGAACTTTTTTTAAGTTCTTTAAAGCTTTAAGTTCAGCGACCACCAAGTGGTCG
>CAKPUJ010000027.1:0-17770 GCA_934191645.1 uncultured Veillonella sp.
ATTTATAGTACTGGACATGTTGTATAATAAATATATTAGACACCAAAAATCCAGTGTATAATCAAACGAAAGACGGAAATTAGGATGATTTCTTCACAGATAAAATGAAGGGATCCTTCCATACCTTCGCCTACGCGGCTTAAACCGGATCTATAATTGATTTTCATAAGGAAATCCTTCCATGACAATAGAATTACTCTTGCTAGAAATGCTCAAACGCATATCCATAGCTATTATTCTTGGGTTAATTTTAACACAAACTCGTTTCATTGACCACATAATTAAATATAGGCTCACCAAGTATGATCAAATTATCTGCATAGCCCTCTTTTCTGCTATGTCTATCATAGCTTCCTATGCAGGTGTACCTGTCAATGACGCCCTAGCCAACTCTCGTATGGTGGGCATTATGGCCGCAGGTCTTATAGCGGGTCCTCGAGTCGGGGTTTCCGTTGGCATTATAGCTGGTGTCCACCGTTACTTTTTGGGTGGTTTCTCCGCCTTTGCCTGTGCTGTTTCCTCCATTGTAGAGGGGATTATTTCCTCCATCATTTACCGTTTTTATCCAGATCGATCTATTCCTCCCTATATTACATTTGCCATAGGTGCCTTGACGGAAATGGTACAAATGGCCATTATTTTAGGGCTTGCTACCCCTTACGAGGAGGCAGTAAATCTTGTCAACAACATAGCTGTCCCTATGACCATAGCGAATGCCATCGGCCTCACCCTATTTATGCTCATCATAGAAAACGCCAAGGCGTTTCGGGAAAACATCATAGCCAAGCAATCCCATACCATTCTTTCCATTGTAAAAAAAACAGCCCCCCTTCTCCGTAGAGGTTTAGACCCCCAAGGGGCCGACCAAGTGGTGAAAATCATCAAACGCATGACTGGATATGATGCTGTATCCATTACCAATGATAAGGAGGTCTTGGCCTATGTAGGTGCGGAACGGGACCACCATGGCCCCCAATGTAAGCACAATCTAACCCGTCTTACCTACCGGGCTTTGGAAAACAATACGGTTCAAATAGCGGAAACTCATAGGGATATCGGTTGTCACCATCCAGGCTGTACCCTATCCTCAGCCATCATAGCCCCCCTTCGTATGCATCACAAGGTGGTCGGCACACTCAAGCTCTACTATGCTCATAAAAACCGGCATATGACCCCTATCGATAAGTCTTTTGCCGAAGGTCTCGCCGGTCTTTTCTCTACCCAACTAGAACTAGCAGAAATGGATAAGCAGGCTCAAGAAATTGAACGGGCCAAGATGCAGGCCCTCTACGCCCAAATCAATCCCCACTTTCTCTTTAATACGCTTAACACCATAGCTTCCCTGATACGGACCAATCCTGAACTAGCCCGTCAAGTCTTGGTTAAATTTTCTAACCTCTTCCGCTTTACACTCCAATATACAGGAAAAATTATCAGCTTCAGTCAGGAGTGGGAACATACTAGAGGCTTCTTGGATATAGCCCAAACTCGCCAAGGGGATAAGATGAAGGTCATCACCGACGTACCTAGTGATGTTATGACCTGCTCAGTTCCCTCTCTCATCCTTCAACCCCTCATTGAAAATGCTATTAAGCATGGTCTACAACCCCTTTCCCAAGGCGGTACCATCACCATCAAAGCCACCCGAGATGATCATTTTCTATACCTATCCGTAGCAGATAACGGTGTAGGATTTAAGGAAGTTCCTAGTAAATACCTTCGATCTATACATAGCAAGGATGGTCAACATGTGGGCCTTAAAAATGTCCACGATCGTCTCATTGGTCTCTATGGACCCGACTACGGTCTCCACATTGAGACAGCCCCTCACAAAGGGACTACCATTTCTCTAACAATTCCACAGGAGTTAACCCATGATTAGAACTATCCTAGTAGATGATGAGCGTCCAGCCTTGGACGAACTCAACTACCTACTCACCCAAAACTACACGCATGATATTGAGGTGATTGGTATGGCTGATACCGCCCAAGAGGCTCTCAGCCTTATTACAAAAGAACAGCCAGATCTTGTCTTTTTGGACATACAAATGCGAGGCTTTACCGGGCTAGAATTAGCTGACATGATTCATAATACGTCCCCTAAGACTCAAATTATCTTTGCTACAGCCTATGATGAATATGCTCTCAAAGCCTTTGAACTAGAGGCTACAGACTACATAGTCAAACCCATTGAAGATGACCGCTTAGCCCTTGCCATAAAACATGTTAAGAACAAGCTAAGCCTCTACCAAGAGAATCAACAAACTTCAGATAAAGATATAGTAAGCCCGTCCCCTGATTTTTCCTCTCATAAGATTCCCGTAGACTACCAGGGGCGAATTCTTCTCATCAATATCAAGGACATCATGTATATCTCCTCTGAAACTGGTAGTGTAGAAATTCATACCAAGAAAGCTATCTACTCAACCAATAAGACCTTAACGGATTTGCAAGATAAACTGGCTAAAAATGCCTTCTACCGCATCCATCGTTCTTACATTGTTAATCTCCACGAGGTAACAGAGGTCGTCCCTTGGTTTAAGGGGACTTACTGGGTCAAGGTGCCAGATGTGGATCCATCTGGACACCCCTGCCTAGCAACCCTACCTATCTCCAAAGCCCAAGTAAAGGCTATCCGAGAATACCTTGGTTTATAGATATATAAAAGCATAACAAAAGAGCTCCCTCAAAAGAGGGAGCTCTTTTATTTAGAAAAGGTATTAGCTAATTGAGCTTATAAATTTGGATGAGCTTTGTAGTAATCATCTTCAAACTTGCGTTCTTCAGGATGTTCTTTTAAGTAGTCTTCTTCGACTTCTTTTTCAGTACGGTAGTCTTGAGGAATACCAGACAAGCGAATCCAGCTACGAATAGCTTCAATAACTACGAGAGCAACCAAGATGAGCATGATCAAGGAAATAATTACCAAAGACCATTTACCTTGTGGAATGTAGTTTGTGAAGATATTGAGATAATCCGCATATACTGTAATTACAGCCATGAAGACAAATGGAATACCAGTTACCCAAGCATAGCGTTTATGACCCAAGCGCATGATAACAGTTGTACCAATAGCAAGACCCATAGTTGCTAACAATTGGTTAGATACACCGAAGAGTGGCCAAATAGTACCGATGTTACCTTGGAGTACCAAGTAACCCCACAAGGAGGATACGATAGCAGCACAGAGATAAACACCAGGAAGGAAGTGTGGGTTGCCCAATTTAGGGAATACAGGAGCAATTAATTCTTGCAACATGTAACGGGAAACACGTGTACCAGAGTCGATCAAAGTCATGATGAACAAAGCTTCGAACATGATACAGAAGTGATACCAGTAGCCCATAAGGTGATCCATGCCAGGGATACGGGAGAAGATATGAGCCATACCAACAGCAAGGGATACAGCGCCACCAGGACGGTGCATCAAGTCTTCACCAATCATGGAGGACAATTGAGGCAATTCATGAACATTGATGCCCAATGCTGCCCAAGATTGTGCAGAAGAGTTAATAGCGAAGTAATCGTTTGGATGCAATGCTGTTGCAGCGATCAAAGCCATCATAGCGATGAAGCCTTCAGTCAACATAGCACCATAACCGATAGGAAGCATTTCTTTTTCGTTAGTCAACATCTTAGGTGTAGTACCAGTAGATACAGTAGCATGGAAGCCAGAGATGGCACCACAAGCGATGGTGATGAATACGAATGGAATTACGGAACCAGTCAATACTGGGCCACCACCCCATACATAAGCGGACATTGCAGGCATTTGGATGTCAGGCATTACAATGATAATACCAAGAGCCAAAGCCCCAATAGTACCAATCTTCATGTATGTGGACAAGTAACCACGTGGCGCCATGAGGAGCCATACAGGAAGTGCTGCTGCGAAGAAAGAGTAAACAGCAAGCATCATAAGGATTTGTTCACGATCCCATGTGAACCAGCTAGCAATGGAAGATTCAGCGATGTCTGGGCCAAAGATTACAGCGGCGAAGATCAAAGCGATACCAATGACAGTTGCTTCAGTCATAGCACCTGGACGGATGTAACGAAGGTAGAGACCTACGAAAATCGCGATAGGAATAGTCATGGAAACTGTGAAGAAGCCCCAAGGAGAATTTTCCAAGGAGTTTGCTACTACAGCAGCCATACCTGCCATGGTGATAATGAGCAAAGCCAAAGTGGAAATCATGGTTGCCATACCAGCTACGCCAGAGATTTCTTCTTTAGCGATATCGGCGATAGATTTACCATCATGACGAACGGATGCAAAGAGCAATACGAAGTCATGAACAGCGCCGGCTAATACACAGCCAATCAAAATCCACAATGCACCTGGCAAATAGCCAAATTGTGCAGCAATAACAGGGCCTACCAAAGGACCAGCACCAGCAATAGCTGCAAAGTGTTGACCAAAGTTAACCCATTTGTTAGTTGGTACATAGTCACCGCCGTCGTTAATACGAACAGCAGGAGTTACACGGTTTGTGTTTAAGGACAAAACACGCGTAGCCATGAATGCACCATAGAAGCGGTATGCAATCATCAAAACACAGGCTGTGATGATTACTAAGTAAATACCATTCATTTGCATGATACAAACCTCCTAATACATCTAATACCTTTACTTCTTCTACGCTTATAGTATAGCCCTATTATCTTTTTGAGAAAATGAAAAGCCCCTAAATGGAATAAAAAGGGGGGTAAACAGTAATAAAAATCACAGTGAATGGAAATGAGCATAAAAATACCCACCAAACTAGGTCTGGCGGGCATTTCCATCATAGTTAAACTCTTATTTATGAGTATCCTCTGTATGAGCAGATTGGCGAAGGGACTCGCGATTTTGTCGAATGGATTCCAAGGTTTTTTCTAAGTTGGATTCCACGTATTTCAATACATCGGCCCCATATTGAACGGAAGAGTTGCGAAGTTCTTCAGAGGATTTATTAGCATTAGCAATAATTTCGTTAGCTTGTTCTTGCGCTGCTTTTACGATTTCAGATTCAGCAGTCAACTTACTAATGTATTCCTTAGCTTGTGCAATGAGATCTTCTGCTTGTTTTTTAGCGTCCGCCAAAACAGCGTCCTTTTCAGCTACAATTCGACGAGATTCTTCCAGTTCCAAAGGAAGAGATTCTTGGATAGAGTCGATGATGCGCATCATTTCATCTTCTTCTACCATACGTTTTGTAGTCATTGGAATGCGATTGCTGGTTTCAACTAGGGTTTCCAAATCTTCTAACAATTGTTCTGTGTTCATTGTGAGATCTCCTTACTTTACATTAGCTTGACTGCCAAATTTAGCAATCACCTTATCTTTTACATAATCTGGTACAAGACCATCCATCTTTCCACCGAATCTTGCCAACTCCCGAATACCCGTGGAGGATACAAACATATACTCATGGGAGGTCATGATAAAGACCGTTTCAATGTCTGGATCCAGGTACTTAGCATAAGCAGCTCGTTGGAATTCATATTCAAAGTCCCCTACGGCGCGAAGACCGCGGAAGACGATTTGACCGTTTTCTTCTTTCACAAAGGTATTGAGAAGACCTGGGCAAAATTTAACTTCTACATTGTCTAAGTGAGCCAACGCATGTTCCAACATGTCAATGCGCTCCTCTTTTGTAAAGGTTCCCCCACTCTTACCTTGGTTAACGGAGACTGCAACAATGAGCTTATCGACTAACTTAGCAGATCGCTCAATGATATCAATATGTCCATTTGTTACAGGATCAAAACTTCCTGGACAAACGCCAATGCGCATGGAGGCACTTCCTTTCTCAGGCAATTTGTTGACAATATGTCACCATAGTATAGCCAAATTTTTGCTCTTTAATGACTTCCCACCCATCTGGCAAATGAATGGCCTCATCCTTGTGATGTTCCAATAGTAGGAAGCCATCTTTAGCCAATAAATCATGGTCTACAACCAACTGAATGGTCGCTTCAATATATCCCTTTTGGTAAGGAGGATCGGAAAAAATCAAATCAAAGCGTTGCCCCTCGAGTCGCGGACCTAGGTTAGCTAACTTACAGGGCAAAACCTGCAAGCGGTCATCCACCTTACAGTGAATAGCATTAGCTCGAATGCACTTTTCCGTACGTACATCCACGCATAGGGCCTCTGCCGCTCCCCGGCTAAGGGCTTCAATAGCAACAGCCCCCGTTCCAGAAAAGAGGTCTAAGACACGCTTTCCATAGAGGCCACGATAAGCCAGTACATTAAAAACGCTCTCCCTCACCCGGTCCAAGGTAGGCCTGGTATCCAATCCCTTAGGGGCTTGGATGGTATGGCCTTTAGCAGACCCAGCAATAATACGCATGGATAAACTCCTTGTAAAGAATACTTTTTAATTATAAGGTATTGGACGAAGATTTTCAAAATATTTCTAGACTACCAGATGAAAGCGTTCAGGCTTAGGATAAACCTAGAGAATCTCTTAACTTATAGGTCCCCTTCTGCAATAGCATCTAAGGTATCCAAGGATGGAATAAAGAAGAGCATACCTGTAACAGGCGTAGAATAATCTAAGAGTTTATCATTTTGAGTAAACATGTTAGTTAACATGGTCTTAGTAACATCCCAGTAGCGCGCATAGCCGATGAAGTAAGTCCCCCGGACACCTTGACCAGGTTCAGCAAATGGCACATTCATACGGACGATTTTATGTTCTTCATCATCGCGATTATCTTGTGCTACTACATTGTGGGCTGCTGGATCTTTTTCATCATCTTCCAATTCAATATCGGAGAATTTACGACGACCGATATATTTTTCTTGCATTTCTGTAGGAAGAGCCCGCCATGCATCCAAATCGTGGATATATTTTTGAGCAAAGGCATAAGACCCGTTAACAAATTCAGGATCTTCTTCACCAATAACGCCCCATTCTACGGCTTCTTCCCCTACAGGATTTTCTGTACCATCAATGAAGTCGATAATAGCACGCCCTTGTTCGTAGTGGAAGCCATGGGTTTCATCCACTACAGAGCTAATAGGGCGCAGGAACTCCATGATTTGATCCACTACGGTATAGGTAACAGATTCATCATTAGAACGAACATGAAGGAAGATATCCGCTGCCACAGCAGGCACATCTTGCTTATCCCCTTTTACCCCTTGGAAATCTTCCAATTCCTTAGGCACTGGAGCCCCTGGGAAGAGATAGTCCCAAGCCTTACGGCTAAAGCCTAAAGCAATGCCAAGGCCTGCATTATTAGCGCGAATATTCACCGACCTCTTAATAGCTTGAATACGGTCTGCCATGTCGGCAATCACTTCTCGTTCTTCCGCTTGATCCTTGCGGTTCAATAATAAGGTTGTAAAATTAACGCTCTTACCAGCGTCTTTATAAACATCTTGTGTTCTAGCTGTATCAACTGCCATAATAACCTCCTTACAAGACCATTAGATTCTACCCCTATCATGGGCTCTCATAGGCCTTGCCACTACTATATATTAAGTATAACCCTTTTAGCGAACAAAACATATACATGTTAAGAATTATCAAAATCTAGGAGACAGAAAGTTTGACAGATAGACTACATCTATTGATAAGTGGCTCTTAATGAGACTCTACCTTAATCTCTCGCGTCATCAATTCCTCTAGCCCTTCTCTAGGGGTTAATCCCTCGTAGAGAACCTGATAAAGTGCCCTTGTAATAGGCATATCAATTCCCTTTTGACTGGCTATTGTATGAACAATAGAAACGGCATTAAACCCTTCTACAACCATATTAGTTCCAGCTAGAATATCGGCCATAGTCTGTCCTTCAGCCAAAGCTTGGCCTGCATTGCGATTACGAGAGTGGCGACTATTACAAGTGGCAATAAGGTCACCCATACCTGCAAGGCCTGCATAGGTTTCCCTCTTAGCCCCTTGTGCTAGGCCAAAACGAGTCATCTCATGGAGGCCCCGCGTCAAGAGTGTGGCCTTTGCATTATCACCTAAAAATAGGCCATCAAGAATGCCCCCTGCCAAGGCGATAATGTTCTTAGTAGCCGCTGCTAGCTCAACACCCTTAACATCATCAGAGGCGTACAGGCGAAAACTTGGACTGGACAGAGTATGGCAGACCGCTTGAGCTATATCCATAGAATCTGCAGCCACCACTGAAGCAGCTGGCAAGTTGCGAGAAATTTCCTCCGCATGGTTAGGCCCGGACAAAGCCGCCACATAAATGCCTAAACCGGTTGTTTCTTCCCTTACCACATCGGTAAGGAGTTTGGCAGAAGATCCCTCTATACCCTTAGAGCAAAGGACTAAAATAGTCCCCTCTTCTAGGTAAGGCCGGATACTTTGAACCGTTTGCCTTACATAGGTAGAAGGTGTTACCAAGAGAAGGAGTTTAGCCTCTTCTAAGGCAAGCGCTAAATTAGATACTATACGTAGGTCTTCTGGCAAGCTTACACCTGGCAAATAGTCCTTATTTTCTCGGTTTTCTACCATAGTATGAGCGGCTTCAGGACGTCGGCAATAGAGGGTGGTATCATTTCCACCAGCCAGGGCTTTCAAGGCTAAGGCTGTGCCCCAAGAACCAGAACCAATAACTGTTACTTTCATGACTTATTATCCTTTACCCGCTCTACCTTAAGTTCTTTACCGGACAGAAGCCGCATAATGTTCTCTCGGTGACGGAGGATGACAAAGAGAGCTGCTAAAGCTCCAAATCCTACATACCACCAGGATTGACCTGTCAAAAACATAAGGAGAGGAACCGCTGCCGCTGCAATAATAGAACCTAAGGATACTAGCTTAGTTGGATAAACAATGATTCCCCAGATGGCAAAACAAATAATGGCTACTAGAGGCGATAGGGCGATAAGAACACCTAGTCCCGTAGCTACACCGCGACCACCTTTAAAAGCTAAAAAGATCGACCAGTTATGACCTACCATAGCCAAGATACCACCTAAAATAGCAAAGGCAGGACCATAGGAAGCCAATAAGAAGACCCCAATCGCCCCTTTAAGGGCGTCACAGATAAATACAGGAAGGGCCGCTTTAAGGCCTAGAACACGGTAGGTATTCGTGGCGCCAATATTCTTAGATCCAAATTGGCGAACATCTGTCCCAAATAGTCCCTTTCCTATAATCAAACCGGAGGGAATTGAACCTATAAGATAGGCCAAGATTACATATACAATCATCATAGTATCCATTAATCTTCATCGTCCCTTTTCTTACCACGAAGGATCAAGCGAATTGGCGTCCCTTCAAAACCGAAAGATTCCCGCAAGCGGTTTTCTAAGAACCGCATATAGGAGAAGTGAATCAATTCTGGTTCATTAACGAATAGGATGAAGGTTGGTGGCTTAACGGAAGCTTGGGTCATGTAGTAAATTTTAGGAGTTCGACCTGCTCGGCTAGGCACAGGGTTGACCATTTGCGCATCGGATAAGAGTTGGTTGAGAGTCCCTGTGGATACGCGACGGTATTGTTGTTCGGAAACAAACTTGAGTACATCTGCTAATCGATGAATCCGTTGTTTAGTCAAAGCAGATACAAAGAGAACTGGTGCGTATTGGAGGAAGCCCAACTCATCATAAATGTCCTCTGTATAGCGTACGGTAGTCTTGTCATCCTTTTCTACTAAGTCCCACTTGTTAACTACGATGATCATGCCCTTACCAGATTCATGAGCATAGCCGGCAATTTTCTTGTCTTGTTCCGTCACACCGTCTGGACCATCCAAAACGAGGACAACGATATCAGCCCTGTCTACAGACCGTAGGGAGCGAACGATGGAGTAGCGTTCCACGGCTTCTTCGATTTTAGCCTTGCGGCGCATACCCGCTGTATCGATGAGGACGAACTTTTGTCCTTCATGAGTCCAATGAGTATCGATGGAATCCCGAGTGGTGCCCGCTACATCAGATACGATAACCCGGTCTTGGCCCAAGAGTGCATTAGTCAAGGAAGACTTGCCCACATTAGGACGACCGATCAAGGCTACGTGGATAGTGTCCTCTTCATCAGCTTGAGTTCCTACAGGCGGGAAGTTCTTCACCACATCATCCAAAAGGTCTCCCAAGTTCATAAGGTTCTTAGCGGAAATCCCAATAGGATCCCCAATACCCAAGTTGTAAAACTCCCAAATGTTAGCTTCTTGGTTGATAGAGTCAATCTTATTGACAACCAAAATGACAGGCTTACCAGATGTGCGAAGGATATTAGCAACCTCTTCATCAGCTGGGACAATACCTTGCTTGCCATCTACTACAAAGAGAATTACATCCGCTTCTTCAATGGCCAATTGCGCTTGAAGACGCATCATCTTAGGGATGACATGACTTTGTTCATTAACAAACTCAATTCCCCCTGTATCAATCATTGTAAACTCGCGATTGAGCCATTCTGCATCAAAATAGATACGGTCACGGGTTACGCCTGGAATATCCTCTACGATGGAAATCCGTTTATTTACAATGTCATTAAACAAGGTAGACTTGCCCACATTAGGACGGCCTACAACTGCTACTAATGGTTTTGCCATCTTTATCACCTCGTAAAATATGCATTAAATATCTATTTATTTTACCATATAGGCTTTTTTTCCACAAAAAAACTGGCCCAGTCGGTGTATTACACCGGCTGGACCAGTCCTCTGCACTAAGCTTTGACAGGCGCTATATTATTCAGCGTCTTCGGAAGTTTCTTTTGCTTCCATCAATTCAGTCAAGGCCAAGCCCAATTTCTTTTCGTCTTTGTTGAAGGAAATTACTTTCACTTCTACATCTTGACCGCGAGTCAAGTAGTCTTCCACTTTCGCGTTACGTTGTTTTGTAATTTGGGAAATGTGGAGCAAACCTTGGATAGCATCGTTAACAGCTACGAATGCACCGTAAGCTACCAAACGAACAACTTTACCATTGATTACGTCGCCTACATGAATTGTTTCTTCAGCTTCGTCCCAAGGGGATTTAGTCAATGCTTTCAAGGACAAGGACAATTTGTTAGTTTCAGGATCGAAGGATTGGAGTTTAACTTCGATTTCTTGACCAACAGAGAGAACGTCCTCAACTTTTTTGATTTTTTGCCAAGAAATATCGGAAATGTGAAGGAGACCTTCAATACCGCCGATATCAACAAAGGCACCGTAAGGCATGATTTTGCGAACAATACCTTGGTAGTTTTCGCCAACTTTGATGTTTTTCAAAGCTTCAGCCAATTTAGCTTGGCGTTCAACTTCCAATACGGCACGACGGGAAAGAACCAAACGGTTTTTCTTTTCGTCGATTTCAAGGATCTTAACTTCGAATTCTTCGCCTACAAGATTATCAAGGGATTTTACGAAGTGAACATCGCCTTGGGACAATGGGATGAAGCCGCGCAAGGATTTAACAGTTACTACCAAACCAGCTGGGATAGCATCGATACCTTTACATACGATTGTTTGATCGTTGTCTTGTGCTTCATGAACATAAGTCCAGTCTTCGTCTTTAGCAAGGCGAGTGATGGAAAGGTATGTTGGGTTATCTTCTTTGATGTGGTTCATGATAACCGCTTTAATTTCTTGCCCTTCTTTGAGCACGTCTTTGGCAGAAGCAGGTGCTGGGTAAGAAATTTCGGATTTGTTCAAAACAGCTTCTGTTTTGGACCCGATGGAAACGTATGCGCGGTCGTCTTCTACGAGTACTACAGTACCAACTACCACGTTACCTTTCTTAAGTTCTTCTTGCTCAGATTGTAAAAATAATTCTTCAAATGTTTGCATTGTCTCAATGACCTCCTTAATAATCCAGTCAGGCGTTGATGCGCCGGCTGTGACACCTACTGTTTGAACCGTTGCAAACCAGCTCAATTGTAATTCAGCAGCTGTCTCGATGTGGTACGTTGTACAGCCAACTCCACGACACACTTCTGCCAAGCGATTCGTGTTGCCGGAATTTTTGCCACCTACCACGATCATAAGATCTACGTCTTTTGCCAAAGCTACTGCAGAGTTCTGCCGCTCTTGGGTAGCGGTGCAAATGGTTTCGTATACCTTAAGATCCTTAGATTTAGTCTCTAATATGTCTATTATACTTCTAAATTTAAATTGTGAAAAGGTAGTTTGTACAACAACCCCCATTTTTTCTACCATAGGTAAATTTTGGGCGCTTTCCTCATCTTCTAATATTATACCATGATTACCTGCCCATAAGTTAATACTTTTTACTTCTGGATGGTTTTTTTCACCTAAGATGATGAGGGTCCGCCCATCTTCGATGATGGACTTGGCATCTTGTTGCGCCTTTTTTACATGGGGACAAGTGGCATCGATAATCTCCAAGTCCTTGGCTTGAGCCTCTTGATAGACCTCTGGTCCCACCCCATGAGAGCGAATGATCATGGTTCCACTATCCACTTGATCCACAGAATCCACGTGGCCCACACCCTTATCAACTAATTTTCCCACTACTTGGGGATTATGAATGATAGGCCCTAGGGTAACGGTCTTATGATGTTCTTTATCGGCAGCTTCTAAGGCCATGGACACAGCCCGCTTAACGCCAAAGCAAAAGCCACAATTATCTGCTAATTTAATATCCATCGATACCCTCGTATGCTCCTTTATTATAATCATCAATCATGGTTTGGATTGCCGCCTTAATTCGATCATTTAAGGCCTTAATAGCTTCAGGTGTTGGTTTCCCCTTCTCTACTTCTATGGGATCACCAATAATAGCTGCAATATGCCCCTTTTTCATTTCTGATGTACCGATAAGGGCCAGCGGTACTACTGGAATGCCAGTACGAAGGGCTATGGAAGCCGCCCCATCATGAAAACGCCCCAATTTACCAGGTTTTTGTCGGTGCCCTTCTGCAAAAATCCCTAGTACCTTCTCGTCCTTCAAAAGACGCATAGCATGGCGGATAGCCTCCTTATCGATGGTTCCACGGTTGAGTGGAAAAGCCCCCAACCAGGTGCAAATCCAACGGGAAATTGGATTGATAAAGAGTTCCTTCTTAGCCATAAAGTGGACATGGCGAGGCAGGGCATGACCGCACATAGGAGGATCATTGTTGGATAGATGGTTAGGCACGACGATAACAGGTCCCTCCATAGGAAACTTATCACGGCCATATACCTTGGCGCCGAACCACCACTTATAACGGAGCCAGAAGGCAGACCGCCACAAGAAGGTTGAGAACTTATTCATGGCTAGCCTCCTCAATTAAGGATGTCAATCGATCTACAGTTTGATCAAAGGTTAGGTTTGAAGAATCCACAACGACTGCATCGTCTACACAAACTAAAGGGGATTCTTCACGATTCATATCCAAGTAGTCTCGGTGCTCTACATTTTCTCGGATAGCCTCTAGTGTTATAGAAGGATCACTATCCTTAACCTCCAAATAGCGTCGTTGAGCCCGGGCCTCTACAGAGGCCGTTAAATAGACCTTAAGGTCAGCATCGGGAAGAACTACGGAGCCAATATCTCGGCCGTCCAAAATAACCCCACCTGCCTTGGCCATAAGTCGTTGCCTGTCTACCAAGTATTGGCGAACGCCCTTGTGGGAAGCCACTTCTGAAACCGCGTTATTAACCTCAGGAGTTCGAATAAGGCTGGTTACATCCTGACCTCGCACAAAGACCTTGCAAGCGTCTTCTGTCGGTTCCATGGTTAAATCCAAGGATGGCAAAATAGCTTCTACAGCAGCCTGATCGGTAGGCTCTATGCCATCATGCAAGACAGCCCAGGTAACAGATCGGTACATAGCGCCTGTATCAATATAAAGGTAGCCTAACTTTTTGGCTACCACCTTAGAAATAGAGGATTTACCAGCCCCTGCTGGTCCATCAATAGCGACGGCAATAGTATGAGTATTCATGAGTCTTTTATCGCTTTCACAATTCATAGGATGAATAACTAAAATTCTTCTGGATGGGTCATGTGCATAGCTGCCACATAGCCCGTGGAGAAGGCAGCCTGTAAATTATAGCCCCCAGTAAAGGCATCAATATCCAAGACTTCCCCCGCACCATAAAGGCCTGGCACCAATTTCGATTCCATAGTCTTTGGATTAAATTCCTTGAGAGATAGACCACCTGCGGTCACAATCGCTTCCTCTACTGGTCGCAAGCCTTTTACTGTTAGGGGTAAATGCTGCAGAATATAAACCAAGCTATCACGCTCTGCCTTGGAGATCTGATTAATAGGCTTATGTGGATCTAGGCCAGCCAATTGAATGACCAAAGGGATTAACCGCTGTGGCAGAAGATCTTTAAGGCCATTAATAAGCTGCTTCTTTGAATACAGTTCGAAGTCTTTTTGTAACCGCTTATCCAGTTTTTCCACCGACAGAGCCGGCTTGAGGTTAATATCAAGGCCGATAGTCCCTATGTTCTTCTTTCTCATGAGTTTTCCCACTGTGTGTGAAAGAGAGAGGACAATAGGACCGGTGATGCCAAAGTGGGTAAACATCATTTCCCCAAACATCTTGGCTTGAACCTTATTCTTGGCTACCACGGACAATTCAACATTGCGAAGGCTCAGGCCCATAAGATCCTTAACCCATACTTCTTCCGTCACAATGGGAACCAAGGAAGGGCGAATATCGGTCACCTTGTGACCCAACCTACCGGCCAAGTCGTAACCATCACCGGTAGAACCAGTTGCTGGATAGGACTTACCCCCTGTAGCAACGAGAACCGCGTCAGCTGGATAGGTTCCATTCTTAGTCTTAACAGCTGCTACTCGGCCGTCTTCCACTATAATCTCTTGAGCCCCCTCTTCTAGATGAACGTCCACACCATAAGACTTGAGAAGCTTCATAAAGGTATTTCGCACATCCAAGGCTGAATCAGAGGCTGGAAAGACCCGACCCCCTCGTTCAACCTTTGTCTCAAGGCCAGCTTCATTAAGCAGCTGTAAAAGATCTTGGTTACTAAAGCGCTCATAGGCTCCATAGAGAAACTTACCATTCCCTGGAGTATTTTTGATAAATTCAGACATAGGCGCTGCATTGGTCACATTACAACGGCCCTTGCCTGTAATCCCCATCTTTTTTCCTAGGTAATTCATCTTTTCTAGGAGTGTCACTTGGGCCCCTTCACGGCCTGCAATAACAGCAGCCATTAGGCCGGCAGCGCCACCGCCAATAATTACAACGCGCTTCATCCTTCTTTTACCGCCACCCCAGTTTCCATGAGGTTCTTCACTTCAGACTTGGTCAGCTCGCGGTAGGCACCCCGCTTTACCCCATTGAGGGTAAGCCCTGCATACTCAATCCGCTTCAAATTGCGCACTGAATAGTGGAAGTGCTCGAACATGCGGCGGACTTGACGGTTTCGGCCTTCATGGATGGTGATCAAGATGGTAGTCGCATTAGCCTTCCCATCAAAACCCATATCCGTTAACGTCGCCGGAGACGTCACCCCATCTTCTAATTCCACCCCATCTGCTATATGTTGTAGGTGATCATCGGACACGCGGCCCTTGATTTTCACTTCATAGGTCTTTTCAACGCCCTTGGATGGATGGGTCATAGCTTGGGCAAAGTCCCCATCATTAGTAAAGAGCAACAACCCTTCCGTATTCATATCCAAGCGTCCTACTGGATAAATTCGTTCCTTAATGTCCTTCATATAGTCCATAACGGTTTGTCGGTCGTGGCTATCCGTTACAGTAGTGACAATTCCCTTTGGCTTATTAAAGAGATAATAAACAGCCTTTTCTGGTTCAATAACCTGGCCGTTAACCTTGACCCGATCCTTCATAGGGTTGACCTTAACCCCTAGTTCCTTAACTGTTATCCGGTTAACCTGAACCTTACCAGCTAGGATTAATTCTTCTGCCTTGCGGCGGGATGTAATGCCACAAGAGGCAATGTATTTTTGTAAACGTTCCATTGAATCTCTTTCTATGCCTGATAACATCGTGCCCTAGTTTCTAACCTAGGTCTACATCTATCGGTTTATTTTAATCCTTAGTAGCTTTATCCACTTCATCTATAGGAGATGTTAAGCCTTCTTCTGATGACATGGTTTCTTCTTCAAAGAGAGACTGGTCTCCTGGATAGGTTTGTGGTCCTGAGCCAATAGCATATTCCACATCTAATGAGGCTTGGAGGTCATCGATGGAATCGATGCCCACGGACCGGAGGAATTCATCCGTTGTCCCATAGAGAGTTGGACGGCCTACCGTATCCTTATGACCCAACTCAGTAATGAGGGACCTCGACAAGAGTTGCTTAAGAACTTTTTCGCAGTTAACCCCTCGTAATTCTTCTACCTCTGACTTGGTAACCGGTTGCTTAAAGGCCACGACAGCCAAGGTTTCCAAAGCTGCTTTAGATAGCTTGTCCTCCTTGCGACGCACCTTTTGTAGATAGGTTCCACAGGCAGGCGCCGTTACCAATTCAATACCAGCCCCGGTCTTTCGGATGCGAAGGCCTCGATCAGACGTTTCTAATTCCTTACCATAAGAGTCAACAGCCTGGACCATAATCTCTTGGGACACCTCGAAGATATCAGCCAAGCCCTCTAAGGCCATAGGCTTAGCCGCAGAAAAAAGAACAGCCTCTATGTAGGCGGACTTAAGATCAGAAGGTGCGTCTCCTCCTACCTTATCCGGCGTAGCGTTTTCTAGCTTTTCCACTTGCTTAGAATCCTTCTGGACTTGGTCTACCATGGCTATCCTCCTCTTCTATCCCATCTGCATTCCCATTAGTGGATGCCTCATAATCTTCTACCATAGCCTGGCCTGTAAGAGATTCATCAGGCAAGCTATCCAGATCTAAGTATTCTGGTCGTTCCTCTTCCCCTAGGTGATGAGGGTTAACCAAAATAATATCATCCTCTCTATCCCCAGGAATTATGACCAATTCTTGGCGTTTCATAAGTTCTAGTACTGCCATAAAGACCGTGACCATCTCTTTCTTATCACGAGATGATACAAGAAGCCTTCGAAAAGACATGCGGTCCCCTGACCGAGCCCTAAGGAGCATAGTATCTAACATGTCCTCCAAGGAATAGGCATCCTTTTCCACTTGGACCTGAGGTGGCGCGACCTCCTCCTCTTGAGCCCGCTTAAAGGTATCTTTAAAAATCTCATAGAGCTTAGATACATCAAAGGAGTAAAAGGATTCTTTCCCCAATTGAGATACTTCCTCTGGTCTCGTATAGATGCTGGCATCCAAAGAGGTTCGATCACTGATAAAGGCCGTAATCTCCTTGATAGCCTTAAATTCAACCAGGCGGTTGACCAACTCATCCCGCGGGTCCTCCTCCCCCTCTGGGGCCGGTTCCACCTTAGGAAGTAACATACGGGACTTAATCTGCATGAGGGTCGCCGCCATGACCAAAAATTCAGAAGAATAGTGGATGTCAAAGTGGTTCCAATTATCTAGGTAATCCATGTACTGCGAGGTGATAGACACGATAGGAATATCGTAAATATCAATTTTATGCTTTTCGATGAGGTGCAGGAGAAGGTCTAAAGGACCCTCGAAAACCGATAGTTTATAGCTATAGTCTCCCATCCTATTCCCTCCTCACGATGACATACTCCACGCAGTTTATAACATACTAATTATAGAGCAATTACCCCTAATTGACCACTCTCTATTTATTGTCTTTTCCCCCTAATTTTGCTATCTTAATATAGATATAATAAATATAATTCTCAAATCTGTGTAGAACTTGTTTGAAAGGTAAAAGCATGCTGTCTCTCCTAAAACAAATTGGGAAACATTCCCTCTTCCACTACGCCCTTATCGGTCTCGTTCTCTCCGGAGTCCTTGACTGGATCTACGAACCTATCACC
>CAKPUJ010000028.1:0-17735 GCA_934191645.1 uncultured Veillonella sp.
TTATTATTCTTTCCATTCTTTGGGGCTGGCTAATTGATGGGACCCGACCCGATGCCTATGACATAGTCGGTGGCCTTGTCTGCCTAGTGGGAGTTTACATCATCATGTATGCACCACGGGGCTGAGTGTAAACTATCTCTAAACTTTTTTTGATAAGATGAAAAAATTTTTAGACTTAGCTTTGAGCCTTATAGTAACTAGGCCAGACCAGTTTTTTAACAAGGGATATAGTAAAAAATATAAATATTAACTAGCAAAAATTCATTTTCCTTATATACTCGACTCATCCTAGATTTACCTCTCCTTTTTATACTGAGGGCATAGTCACTGAAGTGGCTTTTATCTTTTGTTTCTTTGGGGAGGTTTTCTTATGAAAGTAACTAAACAAGCAACAATTGCTCTTGCAGTGTCTCTTTTTGCTATTGGTTTTACTACAGTGGTATCCAATGTAGAAGCATCCTATGGCTATGCCTATACTGATTCTATTCGTCCACCTGTTGAAACACCAACCAATGATGCTTTTAGAAAACATATGGTAGAAGAAAATCAGGCCGACAATGCTCGTCATGAAGCGACTACTTCCACTAGTAATAATTACACCTATATAGATGATAGCAAGACTGATTATTATGATAGCAGCCTATCGGATAGCGTCCGTTCCTTTATGATGAGCCTTTGCCAGTCCATGGGCTTTTCTGATCATCAATTGCGTATGCTTGGTTTGATCCGTTAAGAACTAGAGATAAGTTATTTTAGTTAGGGAACGTATTTAATTGATGGCTAATAGTATAAAAAACAGCCCCAAGATGTTAATTCTTGGGGCTGTTTTTTATACTAACTTGGCTGGAACTAAGCCTAAATCATGTATCATCTCAAGATCTGCTGCTGGTGACCGACCTTGGGTAGTTAGGTAGTTGCCAATCATGAGGCCATTAATACCGCCTTTAAGGGCTAAGGCTTGTAGGCCTCTAAGGTTGATCTCACGGCCTCCTGCGGTTCGTATCGAGGCAGATGGGAGGATGAAACGGAAGACCGCAAAGGCTCGTAGTATCTCTAAGGGGCTTAGAACCTTATTACTAGCAAAAGGGGTTCCCTTGATGGGGTTCAAGATGTTGAGTGGAACTGAGTCAATTCCTAGGTCCTTGAGGGTAAAGGCCATCTCGACCCGCTGGTCAGGACTTTCGTTGAGTCCAAGGATGCCACCAGAACAAACTCGGATGCCTGCTTTCTGAGCATTTTTTATGGTTGTCAGCTTATCTTGGTAGCTGTGTGTAGAGCAGATGGAGGGAAAGTGGCTTGGGGCTGTCTCGATATTAGAGTGGTAACGGCTGACTCCAATCTCTTTGAGTTGTAAGGCTTGATCATAGGTAAGAAGGCCTAGGGAGCAACAGATTTCAAGACCTAGCTTGGTGTGGATAGCCTCTAGGGCTTGGAGTATTTCTTGAAATTCATGTGGGTTTGAAGTATTGCGACCACTAGTTACGATAGAGAAGCGGACTGCACCGGCTTCTTTGGCTTTTTGGGCTGCCTCTAGGATAGCTTCCTTGCTGAGTAGGGAATAGACTTCAACGCCAGTATTATAGTGGCTAGATTGGGCACAAAATTTACAGTTCTCGGGGCATTTACCGGAACGACCGTTGATGATAGCACAGAGGTCTACCTCTTGGTCAGCGAAGGCTTCTTTGATTTTATCTGCCATGGCTAGGAGAATTGGGGTGTCTTGGTCGGAGCAGTGGATTAGGTCTAAGGCTTGGTCTTGGCTAATCTCCTTACCATCCAGTACGGCTTCTGTGATGGTCGCGATTGTGTGCCAACTTTTTAGGTATCTATAGCTAGTATTCATGGGGCCTCCTGAATAGTGTCATCAATGGGAAAATATTGTATTCATAATGAGATTGTAGAAAAAGCAAGAGACATTGTCAACTTTTTATTGAATGTAGTTAACAAATGATTCTTATTAGAAGAGGCCTTATGGGCCATATTCTTTTAATATTAGACTTTATGGGCTATAATTAGAATGTTAAGTTATGTCGAGGAGGTGGTAGTTTGTATTTTAATCATGTCATTGGACAGGATGCCATTAAAAACCACCTTCAGGCCTTGGTTGACCGGGATCGTCTTCCTCATAGTCTACTCTTCTATGGCCCTCAGGGGCTAGGAAAGTTAGATATGGCCTTGGGGCTAGCATCCTATTTGCTAGGACGTCAGGTCTTCTCAGGGCCCAAGGGCCAGGAATACTTAGATCATGTAGAGCAAACTCGCCTCGATTGGGGAGAATCCCAGAAAAAAGTAGATGAAGAAGGGCTACCTGTTTACCAGGATGGAGGCGATGCCTTTTGGATTCGTCCTACCAAGAAGACCCTTAAAGTAGACCAATGGTATCAGCTCTTGCGCGATCATCTTAATGTGGCAAGTAAAGGCCGGCGGGTAGTTATCGTAGAGGACTTTCACAAGGCTAATGCCATTATGGCCAATGCTATGTTGAAAACTATAGAGGAGCCACCGCAAGGGGTCACCTTTATTATCATTACTAATACGATTAATACTGTTTTGCCAACCATCCTATCTCGTTGCATGGACATCCCCTTTGGCCCCGTGCCAGATGGGGTTATACGTATAGCCCTTGAAGGGGAAGGTCTTGCGGTTACGGATCAAGCATTAGCGGCGGGTCAAGGAAATCCTGCTTTGGTTAGGCAAATGGCTAGTCAAGGAGCTGTAGCGAATTTAGAATTAGCCCTAAAGCTTATGAGAACATTGGTGGAAGATAAGCGAGCTTTTGCATTGGTTGCCTTATACACGGAGATCTTGGATCGAGATCAACTAGTGGATCTCTTTCATTGGATACAGGTCCTGAGCCGAGACCTCATGGCCTTGCGCTATGGGGCTAGGGACCAAGACTTGCAGTGCCCTTTGCAAAAGGCCAGCTTGTTACATATATTGCCTGCTTGGCCAACTAGGGCTTTAGAAGTTCTTGTCCATGAAAGTTTGCGGGCTCAACAGGCCCTTCGCTTATATATCAAACCAGCCCTGGCTATAGATGGTCTTATGTTGACTGTTAGTCAGGTGTTGCAGGAGGATTAATTGATTACTGTTGTAGGTATCCGTTTTAAAAAAGCGGGTAAAATATATTACTTTGCTCCTGGCGGTATCCGCCTAGCCCTTCATGATGGGGTTATTGTGGAGACCGCTCGCGGCCTTGAGTTTGGAACCGTTGTTATTGAAGCGCGTCCCGTGGAGGAAGATCAGGTTTCAGCTCCTCTCAAACATGTTCTTCGGAAAGCAAGTCCTAAGGACTATAAGCAGTTAGAAAAGAATAAGGAAAAGGAAGAAAAAGCCTTTGCTATTGGCTTGGAAAAAATCGCTGCCCGTGGCCTAGCCATGAAGCTGATCAATGTGGAATATACCTTTGATATGAATAAGATTATCTTCTTCTTCACAGCTGACGGGCGCATTGATTTCCGAGAGTTAGTTAAAGATCTGGCAGCAGTCTTCCGCACTCGTATTGAATTGCGTCAGGTCGGGGTTCGCGATGAGGCCAAGATCCTTAATGGTATCGGAGCTTGTGGTCGCAGCCTTTGCTGTGCTAACCATCTAGGTGAGTTCGCACCTGTATCCATCAAGATGGCAAAAGACCAGAACCTGTCCTTAAATCCGACTAAGATTTCCGGAGCTTGTGGCCGTCTTATGTGTTGTCTTAACTATGAGGATGACCTTTACCAAAAGGGGGGAGACCTCTATGTGAAGCGGGAATCCAAAGAAGATTGCTATGGCGTAGAGCCACCGGGAATTGGTAAGGCCGTCGTAACTGAAGAAGGTATTGGTAAGGTCCTTAAAATTAATCGCAATAAGCGGTTGGTTAAGGTTCAATTGGATGAAGGACGCACCATTGACCTTAAGTGGTCTGAAGTGACACCGCCGGATGTGGGTCAAGACTAGCCATGAGTCATGAGCAAATCTTAGAAGATCCTCTGGTAACCTTGGATGACCTCATCATAGGAGGGCGTAAAATATACCAGCGATCAGATCAGTTTAAGTTTTCCATTGATGCAGTTCTCTTGGCACACTTTGCCTCCTATAAGAAAGGTGCTTCCTACTTAGACTTAGGAACAGGGACTGGTATATTGCCCCTGTTGGCAACGGCTTTAGGGGCGGATCATGTGACAGGATTAGAAATTAATCCTAGTATGGCGGGCCTAGCTCGACAGAGTGTAGCCTATAATGGGCTGGAAGAATCTATTCAAATTATAGAAGGGGATTACCGGTTAGGACACTTAGGTCCTTGCGCCAAAGAGGGGCGCCTATATTTGGGTTCCCAACCCTTTGCGGGGGTTTTGGTAAATCCTCCTTATTATGATAGTCAGGCTGGCAAGAAACCAGTTTCTTATGACCGTAGTCTAGCTCTTCACGACGGAGAGACCTCCTTAGACATGGTGCTAGCCACTGCCAAGCGCTTAGTCAAGTATGGCGGTAAACTGTGGATGATTTATCTGGCATCCCGGTTACCCCATGCTCTAGGAACTATGATTCACTATGGCTTTGCTCCCAAACGGATGCGCTTGGTCCACTCGTATCCTAAAGGCCAGGCTAAACTCGTCCTTTTAGAGGGGCAATTGGGGGCTAAGGAGGGACTTATTATAGAAGATCCTTTGTTTATTTATAAAGAACCAGGTGTTTACACAGAGGAGGTGGCAGGCTGGTATGGACAAGCAAATAGGAACCCTTTACCTAGTGCCGACACCCATTGGTAACCTGGAGGATATGACCTATCGGGCTGTACGAGTTCTGTCTGAGGTGGACCTGGTAGCAGCAGAAGATACTAGGCATACGGGACAATTGCTCAAGCACTTTGCCATTAAAAAGCCCCTTATCTCCTACCATGAACACAATAAGGATAGGGTGGGGCCTGAACTAATAGACCAACTCTTGGCCGGTAAGACTATAGCGCAGTGCTCTGATGCGGGTATGCCGGCTATTTCAGACCCTGGTGCAGACCTAGTGTCTCTGGCTATTGAGGCACATCTTCCTATTGTGCCTCTGCCGGGGGCGAATGCAGGTTTAACCGCCCTCATTGCATCGGGCATGGATACTAAGCGATTTTCCTTTGTTGGTTTCTTACCTAAACGAGGCAAACATCGGATAGCTAGCTTAGAGTCTTTAAAGCGTCAGGAGGGGACCATCCTTTTGTATGAGGCTCCCCATCGTTTACAAGAGGTCTTAGAGGATATGTACAAAGTCTTGGGTAACCGGCCCATTACATTGGCTCGGGAGCTCACCAAGAAGTTTGAAGAATTTACCCGAGGTGACCTTAAGGACCTTATTGAACATATTGATGATATTACTTATAAGGGGGAGTTTGTCATTCTCCTAGGAGGGGCTGATCAAGCGCCTCAAGGAGACTCAGATCAACCGCAGGTATTGCTGTCCTATGAGGATGCGGTAGCTGCCTTGGTAGACCAGGGTATCCCTAAGAAAGATGCTATCCGTATGGTAGCTAAGGAGCGAGGCGTATCGCGCCGTGAGGTATATAATGCTGTAGAACAGGGCTAGCTTTCATTTGGCTAGTACCTAAAGGAGGAAATTATGGCAGAAAAAAAGACATTCTATATTACAACACCAATTTACTACCCAAGTGCTAAATTGCATATTGGCCATACCTATTGCACATCTGTGGCGGATACCATTGCTCGGTTTAAACGCTTGGCAGGTTATGATGTTCGCTTCTTGACCGGTTCTGATGAACATGGGCAAAAAATCCAACGGGCTGCTGAAAAAGAGGGCATTACTCCTTACGAATATGTGACTCGTATCGTCAACGGTTTTAAAGACTTGTGGAAGCATTTGGATATTTCCAATGACGATTTTATCCGTACTACAGATAAACGTCATGAAAAGGTAGTGCAAGAGCTCTTCCAAAAGGCCTACGATAAAGGTGATATTTATAAGGCCGAATACGAAGGTTGGTATTGCACCCCATGTGAATCTTTCTGGACTGAACTCAACTTGGGACCTAACCACACCTGCCCAGATTGTGGCCGTCCTGTAGAAAAGGTTAAGGAAGAATCTTACTTCTTTAAAATGAATAAGTACGCCGATCAATGGCTCAAATTCATCGATGAAAACCCTGACTTCATTCAACCAGAATCCCGCCGTAATGAAATGATTCAGTTTGTGAAACAAGGCTTGGAAGATTTGGCCGTATCTCGGACTTCCTTCGATTGGGGCATCAAGGTGCCTTTCGATCCAAAACACGTAGTTTATGTATGGTTCGATGCTTTAGTTAACTACATCTCTGCCTTGGAACCAGAGGAGCATAAGGGAGAACTCTATAAGAAGTACTGGCCGGCAGACCTTCACTTAGTGGGCAAGGAAATCGTTCGTTTCCATACTATTATCTGGCCCATTATGCTTATGAGTTTGGATTTACCATTGCCTAAAAAGGTCTTTGGTCATGGTTGGATGATTGTCGATGGCACTAAGATGTCTAAGTCCCTTGGGAATGTTATTGACCCAGTCCCTCTTATCGAAACCTACGGATCCGATGCCCTTCGTTACTTCTTGCTTTCTGAAATTCAATTGGGCAAGGACGGTAACTTTACTCTTCCTGGCTTTGTACAAAAGGTAAATACCGATTTAGCTAATGATTTAGGTAACCTTCTCAACCGGACAGTAGCTATGGTTAATAAGTACCACGATGGCCTTTTGACCAATGTGGGGGACCTAGATGATTTGGATAAGGACTTGTCCTCTATGGCTGTAGCCACAGCGAAAGAATTTGAAGAATACATGGAGGCTATGGAACTCAATAAGGCCATTCGTGTTGTGTGGACATTCATTTCTCGTACTAATAAGTACATTGATGAAACCATGCCTTGGGCCTTGGCCAAGTCTGAAGACGTAGCAGACCAAAAACGCTTACAATCCGTTATGCATCATTTGGCTGAAGCCCTTCGTATTATCGCCATTTTAGTAAGCCCAATCTTAACTAAGGGGGCACCTAAGATTTGGGAGCAATTAGGCCTCACTGGCTTTGATCAAGTGACCTTAGCAGATGCTAAGACTTGGGGTCAAATTTCCGATGGAACTAAGGTTGTAAAGGGGGATCCTATTTACCCTCGCTTTGACATGCCAGAAATGGTAGAAGTTACGGAGCCTAATGTAGCACTGGCCTTTACGAAGGATGAGGCTTCAAGAGAAGCTGCTGGGGAAGGAACTAGTGAAGCTTTCGAACCTTTGAAAGAGGAAATTTCCTTTGATGATTTCGAAAAATTGGATATGCGGGTTGCTAAGGTTTTGACCTGTGAAAAAGTACCTAAATCTAAGAAACTTCTACTCTTCACCTTGGATATAGGTTTGGAAACCCGTACAGTTGTATCGGGGATTTCCCAGTTCTATGCACCAGAAGACTTGATTGGTAAAAAGGTAATTTACTTAGCTAACCTTAAACCTCGAAAAATCATGGGCATTGAGTCGGCAGGGATGATCTTATCTGTTGCGGATATTGACGATAATCTAGAAGTAACTAATGTGGCTGACTCTAAACCAGGAGCAACCATTGGGTAAGAATTAAGTATAGACAAAAGCAATCAAGGCTAGTCCTTGGTTGCTTTTGGCATATGTAAGATAGGATATAAGATGCGTTTGTTTGACACTCATGCTCATCTCAATGATGAGCAATATAATAATGATCGAGAGACCATGATCCAAGCTTGTTTTGATGCTGGTGTAGAGTACATTGTCATTCCTTCCGTCGATAGGGAAACTTGTCAGTCTGGTATCGCCTTAGCTGAAAGTTATGACAATATATATGCTGCCGTGGGGGTCCACCCCTGTGAAGTAGCTCATATGACAGAAGATGATTTGGACTACTATAAGGACATGGCCCTTCACCATGATAAGGTACGGGCTGTTGGAGAAATCGGCTTGGATTACTACTGGGACCAACCAGATCGAGATGTACAAAAAAAAGCTTTTCGGCGACAAATGGACTTGGCCCAAGAAGTACAACTTCCTATTCTTATTCATGACCGAGATGCCCATGGGGATACCATGGATATTCTAAGAGATTACAAGAATAAGGTGTGGGGGGTATTTCATTGCTACTCGGGTTCGTGGGAAATGGCCCGACAAGCTATTAACCTCGGCTATTACATATCTTTTGCGGGCCCAGTAGCTTTTAAGAATTCCCATGCCCTAAAAGAAGTGGCCAAACAAGTACCTATGGATCGGATACTCATCGAAACAGATTCTCCTTATTTGACGCCACCTCCATTTAGGGGCAAGCGTAACGATCCCTCAAAGGTTCAATTTGTGGCTATGGAGATCGCCCGTCTTAAGGGGATGGATGTAGATGAATTTGCAGCCCAAACCCTAGAGAATGGGAGAAAAGTATTCGCTATTAAGTAGGTCAAATAGACTGTTGTGTGTCGGCCTTAGGCCAGGAGAATAGTTCATGAAACGTATTGCCTTTATCGATTTGGGCTCTAATTCCGTCCGCTTTGTGGTTATTGAGAATAATGATGATGGAAGTCACCAGATGATCTACCAAGAAAAAGAGGCTATCCGCCTCAGCCAGGGGATGTGGGAGCATCAGAAGTTGACTCAAGCCGCTATGGATAGAGCTATCAAAGCCTTGCAGGGCTTTGTCCATATGGCAACGGTCATGGAGGTGGACTCCGTTTATGCCGTGGCTACGGCGGCTGTCCGCTTGGCCCATAATCAGAAAGAATTCATCGATCGTGTCGAAAAGGAGACGGGGGTTGTCCTCCACTGTATATCTGGTCAAGAAGAGGCCCGCTTAGGTTTCTTGGGGATTATTAATACCTTAAGTCTATCGGATTTTGTATCCTTTGACCTAGGTGGTGCTTCTACGGAGATTTCTCTCGTTAGAAATCGGCAACTGGTTCAATCGGTTAGTCTTCCTGTAGGGGCGGTGACTCTTAATGGTCGCTTTCCAACAGATGGGGTGGTAGATGCAAAGATTCTATCTCGCATGATGGCTTATATTGAGACTATTATAGAAGATTATCCTTGGCTTAAAGATGTCCGCCTGCCTCTTGTAGGGATAGGAGGAACGGCTCGTAATTTAGCCAAGATGGACCAACGAGCCCACAATTACCCCATTGATAAGGTCCATAATTATCCTCTATCGCGGGATCGGCTCAAGGAGCTTTTCCATATGGTACGGTCCAAGACGGTCAATCAACGTCGGAAAATTCCTGGCCTCTCTACAGACCGAGCGGATATTATCGTGGCGGGTACGGTCATTATTGAAAGCCTCATGCGTTTTACTAAGGCTAAGTGTTTAGTGGTAGGTGGATCAGGTCTCCGGGAAGGTCTCTTTTATGACTACTATGGTCAAGCCTATGGGAAGAGCCCTGTTATGGACGATATTCTGGCCTACTCGGCGGATACTATCTTCCTTCGTTTGGGGGCAGCAGAACGTAAGCACGCCCTCTATGTAAGGGCTATAGTGATTCGTCTTTTCGACCTATGGAAGAAGGCCCTGAACCTACCAGAATGGAGTAAGAGACTCTTAGGGCTAGCAGCCCTCCTCCATGATGCGGGTAAGCGGATTAACTATTATAGCCATGCTAAGCATGGGGGTTATCTCTTTGTGAATTCCAATATCTATGGGCTTAGCCATAAAGAACAGGCTATGGTGGCCCTGATGATTATGAATTCCCATGGTATTGCCACCAAAAACTACCGTAATTTCTCCTATGCCAAGTTGCTATCAAGTGAGGACAAAAACCTCATGCAGCGTTTGTCCCTTATTCTATCTTTGGGAGAAGGCTTAGACATTACCCATGAGGAACTAGTAGAAGACCTATCCTCAAAAATTAAGGAGAAGGACTTGGTTTTACAGGTCTATGTAAAAACTGGTGCCAATACCATGCCGGCCCAGGCTGCTATTGAAAAGTTATCTAAATCATTTAAGAAGGAATGTAAGAGAAATCTCTTGTTTTCTTGGCGTCACATCCGCTAGGAGGAACTATGTCACAAATACCTATTAGACGCTATGCCATGCTCCATGTAGGTTCGACTAGCATGAGTATGACTATCATTGAATATGAGTCGCTTGAGTCCATGCGCGTGGTGGACTACGTTAGTCGCGCTGTTACCTTTGGGGAAGAACTCTTTCAGACGCAACGGTTATCCTTTGAGACCATAGAGGAAATTTGTAAGGTTCTCAAGGGCTACAAGCAGCTTATGGCTGATTATGGAGTGACGGAGGCCAAGCTCTATGGGACGACTGTTATACGAGAAGCCAAGAACCGCCGTATTATCCTGGAACAAATCTTTATCCATACGGGCTTTAGAGTCGAGGTTATCGACATGCCTAAGGAAGTCTACTATAAGTATTTTGCCCTTTACTACCATATGCAAAAAAATCCTCTTCACAAGTCCGGTCAGCCACTTATGTTTGTGGATATTACCTCAGGTGGGGTGGGCATCACGGTTTGGAAGGGCTCCAAGGTCCTCTTGCAACACAATATCCACTCTGGGTCTTTGCGGGTTATCGAATCCTTTAATCGCTATCAACAAGCGTCGGCTTCTTTTCCTAAAGCGGTGGCTCAATACTTGAGACGGGTCTTAAGCTCTCTTAAGGAGGAACTCCTGGCCTTTGGCATAGAAAACATTGTATTTGCTGGTGATGAAGCCCGATTTATGGCTGCCTGTCTAGGTCAAGATGGGCCACAGGAAGGGGCTGTTTCTATTCCGGCCCAAGAGGTAGCGGATTTTGTAAATACGTTTGAAGCTACATCCATATCTACCTTAGCTAATCGCTATAAAATCCCTGAATTTAGAGCTCATATTATTATGGCAACCATGATTCTTTATGCGGAAATTATTCATATGATCAAGCCAAGTCATGTATTGGTATCAGGCATTTCTTTTGCACAGGGGATTTCTATGTTCTATGGTGCTACTAAGGAAAATGCGTCGTATACCCATCTTTTGCGGGAGCAAAATGTGCAAATCGCCCGTTCTATCGCCAAGCGCTATCATACGGATACGGTTCATGACAGGGAGGTAGAACGCTTCTCCATGCAATTCTCGGAGGCCCTTAAGGATCAAGGTGTGCCAGAACGGTGGGGTTATTTGGGGCGTATTGCAGCCCTTTTGTGCTCCGTAGGGAAGTATGTCAATCTCCGTAACCACGGGGAACATGCCTATCATATTGTCATGGGGTCCGATATCTTCGGCTTATCGGAAGAGGAAAAAGAAGTGGTGGCCAATGTGGTCTATTACCACTATAAGGGGACTCCGTCTGATGATGATGACTATTACCAACGTCTTACGGAATACCAAAAGATTGCTGTTCTTAAACTGGTTGCCATTATTCGCGTGTCCTGTGCTTTGGATGCAGGAGGTAACCAAAAGATTGAACGTATTGCTATCACTAAGGAGCCAGATCAACTGTTAGTTAAAGCCTATACACAAGAGGATATATCCTTGGAACGATGGACCTTTGAACGTGATGCTGTGTTCTTTGCTAATGTTTTTGGCCTACCAATTCGATTGGAAGAAGGGGGGGCTTGGTAAGATGTTTAAAAAACCTAAATATTATTTTAATCGAGAGCTATCTTGGCTCAAGTTTAACCAACGGGTTCTGTCCGAGGCTATCGATCCAACTAATCCACTCTTAGAACAGTTGCGGTTTATTGCTATTGCGGCATCCAACCTAGACGAATTCTTTATGATTCGCGTGGCGGGCCTCCGCCATCAAGTCCTTAACGGTGTCACCAAGTACGATGCGGCACATATGGATGCTAAGGCCCAACTTAAGGCCATCGATGAATCCGTTAAGCGCCTCGTAGCCACCCAATATGAATACTTAGCTAAGGTTCTTGCTAAGTGTCAAAAGGAAGGCCTTAGATTTGTGGATATAGGGACCCTAGATGATAAGGATTCGAGTTGGCTTGAGGGGTATTTTAAAACGACCGTCTTTCCGGTGGTTACGCCTCTAGCTGTTGATTCTGGTCATCCTTTCCCTTTCTTGGCCAACCGCACTATTAATACCATTGTCTCCATACGTCATACGTGTGAGAACTTGAATAAAACGGAGCGGATTGCAATCATACCAATTCCATCCGTTCTACCCCGCATCATAGAACTGCCTAAACGGGAGGGTGAAGATCACCGCTTTGTCTACTTAGAAGACCTCATTAATGCCTATGCGGACCATTTCTTTGTAGGCTATGATCTTCTAGACCGAGCTACTTTCCGAGTAACCCGCGATGCGGATCTAGAAATCGATGAGGAGGATACTACTAATCTCTTAACGGAGGTAGAAGAATCCCTTCGCCAACGGAGAAGAGGAGATGCCGTTCGTTTGGAGGTGTCTGGTCAAGGCACTAGTGACTTACTGGCTATTGTCCTGGACACCTTGCAGTTAGAAGAGAAGGACCTCTATTATGTGGATGGGCACCTAGATTGTCAGATGTATTTTACTCTCTGCGATTTGGAGGGCTTTGATCACTTGCGTTTTGCCCCCTTTAAACCACAAGTTCCTAGTGAATTAGTTGATTGCCATTCTGATCATATGTTTGAGACTATCAAGGATCATGACATTTTGGTCCATCATCCTTACGAGTCTTTTGAGGCTGTAGAAGATTTTATTGCTCAAGCCGCTAAAGATCCACAGGTCTTGGCCATCAAGCAGACCCTCTATCGAGTATCATCTAAATCTCGTATTATTGCCTCTCTTACCAAAGCAGCGGAAAATGGCAAGCAAGTTACTGTTCTTATGGAAGTTAAGGCTCGTTTTGATGAAGAAAATAATATTCACATGGCTCGGCGTTTGGAAAAGGCTGGTTGCCATGTTATCTACGGTCTTAAAGGCCTTAAAACCCATTCTAAAATCCTGTTAGTGGTAAGGCGCGAAGAGGATGGTATTCGTCGCTATGTCCACCTAGCCACAGGCAACTATAATGGTAAAACCGCCCGTCTCTATACGGACTTAGGTCTTTTTACATCTAATGATGAGTTTGGTAATGACGCGTCTAAATTCTTTAATCTCATTTCAGGCTATTCGGATCCTCCTGAATGGTCTAAATTTATTGTAGCCCCCCTTAACTTACGAGAAAGAATTGTAGATCTCATAGACCGAGAAATTCAGCATGTAGAAGCAGGAGATAAGGGATATATCATAGCTAAAATGAATTCTCTCTTAGATAAAAATATTATAGCCAAGCTCTATGAAGCTTCTTCTAAAGGGGTTAAGATTGATCTTGTCATCCGAGGCATTTGTACATTACGTCCTGGTATTGAGGGCGTAAGTGATACCATATCTGTCCGGTCTATTGTGGGACGTTTCTTGGAGCATCATCGCCTCTTTTACTTCTATAATGGGGGGCGAGAAGATGTATTACTCTCTTCTGCTGACTGGATGCCACGTAATCTCAATGAACGTGTAGAACTTATGATACCTGTTGAAGGACGGCGCCATAAAGAGCGGATTAAGGCTATCTTGGATTTATATTTAAACGATAACCAAAAAGCCCACATTATGCGTGCAGATGGCTCTTATCGTAAGATAATAGCCAAAGAAGGCCTCTTGTCTGCTCAAGAAGAACTTATGAGACTAGCAAAAAAGGGCCAGAAACCTAAAAAAATGACAGATTCTGAACGCTTTCAGCCCATGTTAGGGGCCGATTGAAGATGAAGAACTTTTCATCATTGAAAACCGTTAAAAAGCCACTAGCTATAGGCTAGTGGCTTTTTTTACTTTTATGAAGATATTGAGGTGGTTTATTTTAAATATAAACAGGATTTTATGACCAAGAAAGTGCTGTCTTCTATATTTTAGAAAATAGGTGAGTTTAGGTCGTCTTAAGACCTGGTCATAAATTGATAGAACTAAAAATTAAATGAAACTTGTATGTATAAAATTTAAGTGTATAAGTGCTTTGAAATATCAATGAAATCAGTAATTTACTGATTTTGTAATAAAAAATCAAAAAGGCATTAACAATAGCAAAGACGAATTTTTATAAAATTTAACGTATAAAAATAAGCCTAACACAATATCTAGTAGGTGATAGCTAGATAGGGTTGATAATTAGCCTATCTAGTATATCATCGAAAAATATCTATATGTGTTTGTGGGATGGACATTTACTAGTTTATTTATAATCTAAAAAGTTTAATAATATTGTAATTACAACAATAGTAGCTTATTGTTAACCTTTTGCGTTTGACTGGTTGTATCTTGCTGTGGTAGAATTGCTACAGCAGGAGGGATACAATGATACAAATGCAAAAGATTCACAAGCGATATGCATCTCTTGTGGCATCCGGTTTGATGGTATTAGCCTTGACAACATCTGGCTTTGCTTTCAACGATAAAACAGTAACAGTTGTGGCAGATGGTTCTGCTCATACAATTAAAACGCACTTGACCTCTACACGAGGCATTGCACAAGATGCTGGTCTTACCTTAGATCCTAAAGACCAAGTTATCTCTAATACGAATACGATTCAAGAAGGTACTACCTTGACGGTAGTAAGAGCAGTTCCAGTTACGGTTACCGTAAATGGTAAGACGAAAACTGTGAAAACGGCTAGTCAAACGGTAGGTGACCTAGCTCAAGAGTTAGGCTATAAAGAACCTGCTTATACAACTAAAGAAGATTCTAAAGCCGCTGTGGTAGCTAATATGACGGTTACTATCGTAAAAGTAGCTAAACACGAAGTAAAAGAATCCGATCGTCCTATTGCGGTTACAGAAACTCGTCAACAAGATGACTCCATGGATGTGGGGCAAACGGTAGTGGCTCAGCAAGGTACACCAGGTGTAGAGACAGTAAAACAAGAAGTTTACTATGATGCTAATGGTAATGTCATCAAGACTGCTGATAAGGGTACGACTGTAAAACAAGCTATGGTTCCATCCATTGTAAAGGAGGGAACTCGACCTGTAGTTACGAATGACCCTGCTAAGCTAGCACAACAAGTTATCTACATGGAAGCATCTGCTTACTTAGCTGGTGATGGCGATGGTGCTGGTATTACAGCGACTGGCCTTCCAGCGGTACGCGGTGTAGTTGCCGTTGACCCTGATGTTATTCCATTAGGCACTCGCCTCTTTATTCCTGGCTACGGCGAAGCAATTGCTGCCGATACAGGTGGGGCGATCGTAGGTAATCGTATTGATTTATTGATGGATTCCTATGGTGAAGCTATGGACTTTGGACGTCAGGATGTACCGGTTTACATTTTAGGCTACTAAGACCTAGACAGATTAATAGAGATCCCAGTCTTAAGACTGGGGTCTTTTTTTGTCCAAATGGATTACATATGGTAAAATAAGAAGAATTTAAGTGAGGAGTTCCCATGTTAAAAGAAGTCATCGTAGTAGAAGGAAAATCAGATATTCAACGGGTCAATCAGGCCCTACAAGCTGATTGCATAGCTACAGAAGGCTTTACCCTTCGCAAGGGTGTCATAGACCAAATTCGCGTGGCCTATGACAAACGGGGGATTATTATTTTGACTGACCCCGATACAGCTGGTGAGCGGATTCGTCGCTTCTTGACCAAGAAGTTTCCAAAGGCTAAGCAGGCCTTTGTACCTCGTGACCAAGCTTTTGCTAATGATGATATTGGCATAGAACAGGCATCGCCAGAAGCTATACGCCAAGCACTTTCCGTCCTCCATGTTCAATCCTTAGAACCATCCCAGGAATTTTCGATGGCGGATATGGTGGCCTATGATTTGACGGGCTATCCTAAGTCCGCTGCCTTACGGGCTGCGGTGGGTGCCTCTTTGGGCATCGGTTATGGTAACGCAAAGCAGTTTGTTTACCGACTTAATCATTATGGGATCAGTAAAGATGATTTTCGTAGGGCTGCGCAAGAGGCCCTAGATGGCTTAGAAGTAAAGAAATAGGAGACCTATGCTAGAACCAATTATTGCGAGCCCTGAAGTGGTTCATCATATTTGTAAACGCTTTGGCATTACTATGTCAAAAAAGTTGGGGCAAAATTTTTTGATTAAACGAACGGTAGTCAATCAAATCGTAGCAGCTGCTGACTTAGGTCCAGATGATCAGGTTCTGGAAGTGGGACCCGGTATAGGGACCTTGACGCAAGGCTTAGCACAAAGTGGTGCTCGCGTTAAAGCTATCGAATTAGACCAACGCCTTTTGGAGGTTTTGGATACGACTTTGGAATCTTACGATAATGTAGATATTATCCATGGGGATGTCTTAAAACTCAATGTACCTGAAATTATGGACCATAAGCCTTTCAAGGTTGTAGCAAATTTGCCGTATTACATTACGACGCCGATTATTATGTCACTCTTGGAAGCCAAACTTCCTATTGAGCGCTTGGTCGTCATGGTGCAACGAGAGGTAGCACTCCGCATGGTTGCCCAACCGGGCACCAAAGACTATGGGGCTTTATCTGTCGCCGTACAATACTACACTGAGCCGGATATCGTTTTAGAAGTGCCTCCTAAGGCCTTCATGCCGGCTCCTGCAGTAACATCAGCAGTTATTCGCTGCCGTCTACGTCAGAAACCGCCTGTACATGTAGATGATGAAAGAATTTTCTTCCGCGTGGTAAAAGCTGCCTTCGCTCAACGGCGAAAGACCTTCTCCAATTCGATGAAGACCACGGGTTTATCCAAGGAACAGATTGCTGCTATTTTGGAGCAAGCAGGTATTGATGGGCAACGACGAGGTGAAACCTTAGGCCTACAAGAATTTGCCGATTTAGCCAATGCTTGGTGTCAATTGTATAAGTAAAGGAAAGGCCCTAGGGGGCCTTTCCTTCTGTGAAGAAGACCAATGGACCTCTTATGGTATGTATTTGAATATATTGGAACCATAGCTTTTGCTATATCTGGTGCCCTTATAGGGGTATCCCGGAATATGGATATTTTTGGTATGGTTGTCTTGGCTCTGGTGACAGCTATTGGAGGCGGTGTTATTCGGGATCTTTTGGTGGGGCAAATACCACCTCACTCCTTACAAACGGGAACCTATGTGGTTTTGACCATACTGGTTACGCTAGCTCTCTTTGCCCTCTATAAGACTCACTACAGACGGCGCCGCGCGGGGATTTGGGTCCGCCGATCCTATTTGATGGCGGATGCTTTGGGTCTAGCTTCTTTTACGGTAACGGGTGTCAG
Source organism: uncultured Veillonella sp. (assembly GCA_934191645.1). Taxonomy (GTDB): domain Bacteria; phylum Bacillota; class Negativicutes; order Veillonellales; family Veillonellaceae; genus Veillonella. The sequence continues at coordinate 17,143 of CAKPUJ010000028.1, forward strand.
CGTAGGACTAGCTAATTTTCCGGACTATATGGTTCTCTCTATTATTCTAGGTACGGTAACTGCCGTAGGTGGAGGGATGATTCGGGATGTGTTAGCCCAACGGATACCTTCTGTTCTCCGGGAAGAGGTGTATGCCTTGCCAGCCATTATTGGTGCGACTCTCTATTGCTTCTTAGCTCAGGGTGACTTTTCTGCTTGGGCTGTAATCATTTCCTTTTTGACTGTTTTGGGTATTCGCCTTATGGCTATTTATTTCCATTGGCATCTGCCAAAGGTTCGTTAAGTGTAAACAGGGGCTCCTAGATTAAGTGTTGTCTAGGAGCCCCTGTCATATATGGTTATATTAGCTTTTTATGTATTGGTGATGTATCTTATATAATGTATAAATAAAGGTCCATACTAGCTTTGCTAGTATGGACCTTTTTGTAAGATTTTATTAGGAATGAACTCGAGACCTGTATACATTCAAGAGGAACTTGTAAGGTAATTAAACTATTAACAGAAGAGTTTTCCCATAAAGGTAATCAAGAAAGCGTTAGCAAAATCGATGAGGAAGGCACCAACCAAGGATACAATGAGCCAAGCCCGTGGGG
>CAKPUJ010000029.1:0-17196 GCA_934191645.1 uncultured Veillonella sp.
GTTACGCCACCCGTTACGCCACCCGTTACGCCACCCGTTACGCCACCCGTTACGCCACCCGTTACGCCACCCGTTACATTACCTAGACTAGACAAAGAAAAAGACAAAGAAAAAGAAAAAGACATATTAGGGGCAGAGAACATTTTATCTAATGTAGTATGTCAATATTTTCAGCAAATGGTTCGCCCCCTTAATAATTTAATTGAGGCACACGAACTAATGGCTTTGTCTAATGATTATGGTGATGAAATTGTTAAAAAGGCGATTGATATATCTGTAAAAAATGGTAAGCGATCTTTTAACTATATTAAAGCTGTGGCTAATAACTTAGGGAGTGAATCTCTTAAGAAGCCAACCTCTGCACCTAGCAAAAAGGAGGCTATTGCCGTGGCTAATCGCGTTATTGATTATTTCAGAGAGGAGGATGAACGTCGTGCACAAGAAAGCGGATATAGCGAAAGCGATTGGAGTTCTACAGATAGCTTTTAAAGACGACCTGCCAGAAGAGCGGTATCAACTGTATGTTGAAGTGTTATCTGATATACATCCGGTAACTCTTATGGCTGCCGTTAAGAGATGCCTTAAAAAGTACAACTTCCTGCCAACGATTGCAGAGATTACTAATGAAGCAGAGTACATTTCTAATTATGTGAATGATCGAGAAGAACTGGAAGCTGTAGATGCCTGGGGACTAGTCATGAAGGCCGTAGGATCTGGTGGATACGAACGAGGGCTTGAATATTTGGATGGCATTGTACAAGAAACGGCCAAGCCATTGTGGCGTGATATCTGTTACAACGAGGAAGTTATGGTATCTAGAGCACATTTTATAAAAGCCTATGATGAAAAGGTTCGGCGTACAAAAGAGCGAAACAAGGTGGCCAAAGTTGTGGATAGTATTCCCGTTATGAAAGCGGCTAGACAGAAAGCGGTACAGACAAATGCACAGTTACAGTTAAACGCTAAAATTGATGAACTGGCTGAAAAGAAGAGTATGGAACATATAGGAGATGACAAGGATGCTAAGAAATTGCCACCGGTGCAACAAGAGATTCAATCCAGATCACAGTGAAAGCGAGACCGTGTGTCAATTGTGTATGGATCTTCAAAAGGCTGGCAAACCACCAGTGAAATTCAAACAGTTGACCTGGGTAGAAATGGCTAAGGCTCGACGGGAGAAATTAATTGATAGCGGTGCTAGATTATGCATGGCCTGTGGGGAGCCTATTTCTCCACTAGAAGGGCCATCTATGTTTTGCACTGATTGCTTTAACAAAAAGGTATGGAATTCCCAAAGCTATAGACAACGTACGGCTAAGAAGGTGCATCCTAAGAAAATATGCATATTCTGTGGAAAAGAGTTTCAACCAACTGATGCGAGACAGACATTGTGTAGTCCTGCATGTAAGAAGGCGAGACATAATTGGCATTCGAAACAACGTCTTAAGCGAATGAAACAGAAAGGAGCTAGCCAATGACACGTGAAGAATTACTGGACGATATTGAGCAGTCCTATAAAGAAGAGACGCAAAAGCTGGAGACAGTTAATGTACGTATCTACTTTAGCGGGTATACGGATTATGAATTTGAAGATTGCACCCAGGCAGAGGCTGAACGCATGGCACGGGAGGAATGGGAGACCAGCTCTTTTGATGATTGTTGCGAGGCGCAAATTGATAGGGTGGAATAAGGAGATACTATGAACAAGCATTGTTACTGTTGCGGACGTAAGTTGACCACGATCAACCAGTCGCAACATGATCACATTTGTCGACATTGTTGGGAACGGTGGGGTGTTAGACACTGCATCACAGGGTGGCGGGGCTTTCTATTGGATATGGTGGAGGAGCGCTTCACCAGACTTCTCATTGCGAGTGCTGTGGTCTTATTGGCCGTCTTGTGCATCTACTGTGTGATGACATGGGGGGCACGATGATTGATAAGAATACAGTCCTGGTCATATCGGGTCGACCGGCCACCAAGAAGAACAGCAGTAGAATTGTGCGTATTGGCAAGTTTCATAAACCCTTACCATCGAAAGCATTTGTTGTTTATGAGAGAAAAGCATTAGATCAGCTTAAAGACTATGACACGCTGCATTATACTGGTTCCTTACAGCTGACTGTTCGGTACTATCTCCCGGACAGGAAGTGGTGGCCAGACCTAATAGGACTTTTACAAGCAACCAGCGACATATTACAAAAGGCTGGCATTTATGACGATGATAAATACATCGTGAGTTATGACGGATCCTGCATTGCAGGGCTTGATAAAGAGAACCCACGATGTGAGATTGAAATAAAGGAGTTAGGCCCATGGCTATACTAAAATACAAGAAATTACACCCGGATGCACAAGAGCCTAGTCGCAAGACAGAGGGTGCCTATGCATGGGATTTATATTGCCCTGAAGAGGTAACCATAGTTGGTAATGGTTGTGGAATTATTATTCCGTTAGGCATTGCGGTAGAGGTGCCACCAGGTAATGCCCTTTTTATTGCTCCTAGATCTTCTACAGGAGCCATTACACCGCTCCGACTATCTAACTCACTAGGGATTATCGATAGCGACTACAGAGGCGAAATAGGAATGATTTTGGATAATCTATCGCCACGTGAGTACACTATCGAGAAAGGACAACGGCTATGCCAGTGTTACCTGGCAAATGGAACCATAACATCCTTTGTAGAAGTGGATGAATTATCTGAAACGGAACGAGGTGCTGGTGGATACGGAAGTACAGGGAGGTAATTATGAACGGATTGGAAGCATTGATTAACATGCGTGATAAAGGGTATAAGTGGCTGGCAATCAACAGTAAAAACAGAGTTGCCAAGACTTTTAAAGCAATGCCTTATTGGTGCGCTGATGCATGGACTGAGGCGTTGGGGGCTGATGAATTTTCAGTGTTGATAATTCCCAAAAAAGGAGAAATATTGGCGTTGCAGAAGCACCAAACTTTTGATAAGCCGTTTCCAATTAATGAGGCTATCGAGGTATTGAAAAGGTATCATCGCCAAACTGACATGCAAACTGACATGGTTAAGCGGCCCGATCATTACACATGGAAAAAGAAAGAGTGCAGAGAAATCCAAAGAGATATGGTTGATGGGTTGGAAGGTATGGCTGCTAGCAATATGGGGAACATCATCAAGTACCTATATAGAGTTGGTCATAAAGATGACATCAAGCAGGATTTGGATAAAGCTAAACAGTACATTGATTTTCTGTATGAAGATTTGCAAAGGGGAACCAATTAAGAAGATGAAAGAGGTCAATAATGGCGACTAAGTATTTCAACCAATACGACAGGGAGCGGATGATGCTCTTAGCTTTATTAATCAGTCGGTTACCTGATATTATCGACAATTTCAGCTCTAATCTTATGGACAATAAATTGAGAGGCCGTGTGAAATCGGCCTATAAACACCTCAATGCTGTATTCCACGGTGTGCTTGACGATGTGGCATACGAACAAAGAAAACAGCTTCAACGTGCTATTTACCACCATGACATTAAAGTGTTGGCACAATCAGAATTAACATCAGAAGAAGCGGATGATAGTAATGATACATTCCTGGATCTCATGGCCGTTGTACAGGAGGAGCGTTGTTATCAATGCAACTTCGATAATATCGAGGCATGCCCATACCGTATTGCCATGTTGAATTGGTCAGTTCCTGTGTTTAATGAGCACTGCGAAGAGGGCGAATGCCCATATAAGATCGTTTTAGATTAGGAGGAATAATATGAAAATGAAACTAAAGCCTTGTCCGTTTTGTGGGCGTGATGTTGACTTGGTTGATAAAACTCCAGACCTTCGCCTTCATATCGTTTGTCGTTGGTGTGGGGTATCAATGAGAGATGTGTTTGAAGATGGTGCAGAGGCTCTTGTGGAAGAGTGGAACACTAGGGTATCAGAATAGGCTGACCGACACGAATGTCGGCCTGTTATAAATAACAATCAAAGGAGAAATAACATGGAACAGAAATTAAGAGTTTGTCCATTTTGTGGTAGCAAGGCAGAGTTGATAGACGAAAGCGATGACTGGTATTCTAAATATTCTGTTGATTACGAATGGGTTGATTTTCCCATAAGAGTACAATGCACCAAATGTGGTGCAAATATTCAAGCTGGTGAAGATGACGCCATAGAAGATGTTATCGAACAATGGAATACAAGATATATTCTTGACGAAGTGGCAGATGCCAATGAATACAAATTTAACACGCCAGAAGAATTGGCTGATCTGTTATTGGGTTTGATTGCAAAAGGCAACGCTTTTAAAAAATTAACAGGAGACTAGCATTATGAATAAAGAAGGCTATCGGGATCCCACAGCGGATGAGGCAATGGACAATATATCGGCAGACGATAATAAGGTGAACCTGGTTATATTAATATGCAAGGCCGCCGCAAAGCTAGCTGGGTTCAAGATTTCCAATCGTATTGTGCTGATTGATGTTAAGAAAAAGCGCACCTGGAGGTAGTCATGACAGCAAAGGAATATGTAAGCCAGCTGATTGGCATTAATGCCCGCATCAGGGAAGTGGAGGTTACGCTGTCGGCTTTAAGGCATGAAAAGGATACGCTTAGAGCTACTCGCTATGATTCAGAGAGGGTTAGTGGTGGTATGCCAGGGGACCTTAGTGACGTGATCATACGCATTCAAGATGATATTATCCGCTATTATGAACGATTGAAACACTTGAGGGCATTAAAGAATTCGGTGGAGATGACGGTCAATCAGATTAGGGATGGACGCCATGCTACACTCTTAATTCTGCGTTATGAGCACAGATGCACATGGGAGTACATTGCTGATGCTTTATCCACCAGTCATAACATAGTGAATGCAGACACTGTGCGGCTAAAGATGCACAAGAGAGCTTTGGAAGATTTAGATGAATTGCTTAGCCGTTCGGAAAATAACGGTATGTTCGTTTCTAATATGCGATAATGTATGTGTGAGTAGTTGGAAATCGCCACCAACGAAAACTTCCTTGAAGTTTCATACTCTTACCGTAATTCTGAAACTTTTAACCGAATATAGAAACACCAGTCCTTTTGTTGATTCTCTGGCTGGTGTTTTTATATTTTTGTGAGAAATATGATATACTGAAGTCGTAGTATATGTTTGTTCTCCATATATTACAACATCCTAACATACTCATAGAAACACAATAAAAGCCTTAGTGGAATGCTAGGGCTTTTATTGTATCTTAAACTTTAAATGGGCACTCACAATTGCAGTGAACATAGGCTTATGGCGCTTTGAGTTGCAGCGACACTCTTATTTTTGTATAATTTAGGTAAAAAAAGGAGGCGCTAATGATGAATAATATTACTAAAGCAAATACAGCCAGCAAAAGCTTCATTAAAGCGATTTTGCTTGGATTATCAACGCTCTCTTTATACCCAAATGTTCGTTATAGGATATCAGCGAGCACTCGTGCGTCTGACATAGAAACTAAAGCCTGGAATATGACTGGTAACAGCATGAGGCAAGCGGTTGAGGTTGTAGGGAAACGAATGGAGATACAGCATGCCGCAAAATAAAGTAAAGCCAAAAGCGGAGGTTATAGAACAAGAGACGCATATCTCAGAAGAAAGAGTTAAAGAGCTAAGATTATCTGCCACATATCAAGGACCATTACCTCCACCGAATATTATGCGTGGGTATGATGATATATGTCCTGGTGCGGCTAGAATGATTTTGGATGAATTTCAAGCAAACTCACAACATATTAGAGATATGGAAAGTATGAGCAGAAAGCAAGAACTTCAGTTTATGAAGCGAGGCCAAATCATAGCATTTGTTTTTGGCGTAGCTTTGTTTGGAATTATTGTATGGACTATTGCTCTTGGTCAATTTTTATTGGCCGGTGTAGGAGTAGTAACTGCATTAGTATCTGTGATTACGGCATTTTTAAAAAAATAATATATTAAGCACTCACACTAGTGGGTGCTTTTTTGTTGCTAAAACTATGGGATTGAAAACCATTCCTCCGTGGAGCAAGTCATTCTCTGACTTATGGGGGGGATGGTTTTGAGTTTCATAAGCGTTATTAGAAAGGGGATGCTTGCGTGACCTCGAAAGAGAGAGTCATCGTAACAGATACAACTGGCGACGAGAAGTACAAAGTCATAATACGAAAGTCTACAAATAGAAATGACAAAAGGTCAGATTTTTTGGTAGGTTCTTCTGACAAACCGCACAACCGCGAGGTGGCCGCGACCCCAAAAAACGCCTAGATTTGAAATTTTTTAGGGACTTGCTAGCGATACAGGTGATGAAAGGAGGCTGATTGATAAGTGAAAATTACAGATGATTTGAAAACTGCCACAGCCTCCCAATCAAACCTTGCAAAGGCCCTTGGACTCTCGCGTCAACGGGTTTCGCAACTCCTCCAGGAAGGTATTTTGGCGACGGATGACAATAATCAAATTTTGGTTATCAAATCCGTTATCAATTATGTCAAATACAAGGGCCAATCTTCGGTGGAGGAGGGCCCGAGCTCTGAAGACGCCGTTTTTGAAGTTGAACGGGCTAAAAATGAACGGGCAAAACGGAAATTAGCCGAGTTAAAGTTGGCCAAGATGAACGGGGAGGTCTATTCCGCCGATGTAGTGGAACAGGTAATGACAGAAATGCTCGTTAATCTACGGACACAGCTCCTCGGGTTGCCGACAAAGCTCGCCCCACAGCTCCAAGGCATGACAAAAGAAGAGGCCTACGGCCTGTTAACAGAAGAAATTGAGGACAAATTGTCCGAGTTAAGCGAATATACGCCATCATTATTCATGGATGGCGACGATTCAGAGGAAGAGACAGCACCTAATTAGGTGCTTTTTTAGTGCAGAAAAGGAGGTGATAGCATGAAATCTGCTAAGGAATTATGGCAATATGTCTCTAAAATGGGCCTAAAACCACTACCAAAAACCAGTGTTAGTCAATGGGCAGACGATTATCGCATGCTATCACAAGGCCTTTCTGCTGAACCAGGGCGGTGGAAGACCAGTCGGGCACCTTATCAGAAGGAAATCATGGACGCATTCACGCAACCTGGTATCAATCGGGTAGTGGTTAAGTCAGCGTCACAGGTCGGGAAGGCTCTTGCTGTAGAAACGCCAATTATGACAACTACCGGTTGGAAACGCATGGGTGACTTAACTACTAATGATCAAGTCTTCGATGAAAACGGTAAGCCTATTCGCATTTTAGCAGTTAGTGAAGTGTGGGATAACAGACCTTGCTATGAAGTTGAATTTTCAGATGGGTCAATTATCATCGCTGATGCAAATCATGAATGGTGTGTAGATACTGTCAAAAAGTACGGCATGATTATTGATACTAGTTCGCTATCTATACTAGTTGAAGAGCTAGCGGTGCGTGTTGTTGTACACAAGAACAATCCTAGAACGATTATGTCTGTTAAACGTGTAGAAAATCGTGAAACAGTATGTATCGAAGTTGATAGCCCAACACATTTATTCCTGGCAGGTCGCAATCTTATCCCTACTCATAATTCAGATATCATGAACAACGTCCTAGGGAGGTATGCTCACCTTGACCCTTGCGCGGTCATGATGATTCAACCTACTATCGAATTGGCCCAAGACTATTCGAAGTCGCGTATCTCACCGATGATCCGTGATACTAAAGTACTTTCACAAGTATTCTATGAGACAAAGTCCGAGGACGGGGCTAAGACACGGGACGGTAAGAACACAATCCTGTCTAAGCTTTTTCCTGGTGGCCGTCTTATCATGTGTGGGGCAAATAGTCCAGCCGGATTGGCGTCTCGTCCTGTACGTGTGCTACTAGCGGATGAAGTTGACCGCTTCCCAGATAGTGCTGGCACAGAAGGCGACCCAGTCGACCTAGCGGCTAAGCGGATGACTACATTCTGGAACCGAGTTATGGGGTTATTCTCCACGCCAACCAATGAAGGTAGCTCTCGTATCGATATTGAATACAAGGCGGGTACCCAAGAGGAGTGGCAACATAAGTGTCCTAATTGCGGGGAGTATCATCTAGTCCGCTACACCGAGATGGAGTGTGATACGGATGAGCATTCCGACCATAAAGGTCATCGCATTGTAGTGGTGAAGGATGTGAAATGGCGGTGCCCAGACTGTGGTATTGCTTTCTCTGAAGCGGACATGCGTAGAGCTCCACAAAAGTATATAGCTAAGAATCCAACTGCGGTGCAAAATGGCATTCGCAGTTTTTTCGTAAATGGCTTCACCTCTCCTTGGCTTACTTGGAATGAGGTGATGCGGGAATGGCTAGAAGCGAAGGGCGACCCAACTCGTGAAAAGGTAGTTATGAATACCCGGTTCGGTGAATCCTATGCCCAAGCCGGTGCGTTTGAGGACTATCAACCGTTCCTCCGTCGCCGTGAGGCGTATGGCGCTGACTTACCAGACGGCGTTCTTCTTTTAACCGCCGCCGTCGATACCCAAGACAATCGTCTCGAGTATGAGGTAGCCGGATGGGGATACGGCGAAGAGTGCTGGGGCATCTGTAAGGGCGTTATCCTCGGCAAGCCGGATAATCCTAAGACCTGGGAAGATTTGGATGCTGTACTCGACCGTATCTACCGGTTCAAGAATGGGGCGGGGCTAAAGGTGGCTCGCACTTTCGTCGATTCCGGCGGTCACTATACCTCTAAGGTCTATGAGTACTGCGAGAAGAACTTCAGTAAGCAGCGGTTCGCCATCAAGGGTACCGCTGGAACGCCGGGGATACCGCTCAATTACAAAATAGGGCGGGCATCAGGGTCTAAGATTCCTCTCGTAATGCTCGGCGTTGATGACGGAAAGCAACAGGTGATGAACCGATTAGCTATTGAGGCGGTCGGAGCACAGTATTTCCACTTCCCACAGGATGAAGAGACCTTAGAAATTGGGCCGCGTGGCTATGACGAGCTCTATTTCAAGGGGATTATTTCCGAACACAAAAAGAAAGTTAAGCGAAAAGGCGTTATCCATGAAATATGGGAGCCAACAGCAGGGGTTCGTAATGAACCGCTCGACTTACGTGTATACAATCTGGCCTGTATGAACTCAATTCGGCCGGATTGGGATATATTAGCTGAGGCCGTCCAAGGTGGAGGTCATACCGAAACAGTTAAAAAGGTAACACCGCGTAGGAAACCTGAACGGCGTAGAAAGCGGGCAAGTAAAGTCGCTGATATTTAGGAGGACACATGGCATCGACATATATTCGACGACCACGGCTGATTGATATCCGTTTACAGCGGTATCTGGAAGCCGAGGAAGCTATATTAACTGGGCAGAGCTATACCATCGGTAATCGGACGCTCACTCGTGCAAATTTGAACGAAGTACAGAAGATTATCGATGATTTGATAGCAAAAGGGGCCCAATTGGACGATTATGACATGACAAATGGCCGCGGAAATCGTCAAAAACAGGTTATTTTTAAAGATTAGGAGGCTAAAATGGCACGAAAAAACAGGAAATTTAGCGCTAAAATGGCCGTTCCGAGAGCTAAAAATAGTGGCTATAGCGAAGGTGGAGCCTCCCAATCCAACAAATCGCTGAAGGGATACAACCCTCGAAAGCTTGGATATAAGGCCGATATTGGCACAAATCTAGAGGTTTTACGCAATCGGTCCTCTGATTTGGCCATAAATACACCGATTGGTACCGCTGCCATCAACACTAGCGTGACACATACAGTCGGTGCGGGGCTTAAAGTCTTCCCTCGACCACGATTTAACCTACTCGGTATAACAGCGGACGAGGCTAGAGAGTGGGCTAAGAAGACCAGAGCTGAGTTTGAGCTATGGGCGGACTCTAAAGATTGTGATATTTATCGACGCAACAATTTATATGATCTACAAAGTATCGCATACCAGGCATACCTAACAGACGGCGATAGCTTTGCTGTATTCCGGAGAAAACCTGCTACTCCTGACTTGCCGTATACATTGCGGTTACAACTGGTTGAGGGCAATCGGGTGACGAATCCATTAACTGACTCTACTTATGTAACCACTGATGTGTATGGCGTGGAACGAATTAATCCTGACAACAATAACCGCATCATAAACGGCGTTGAGATTGATGCCGACGGAGCGGTGACTGCGTATTGGGTGGCGAACCAAGTACCAGGCGAACCAATTACAAGTAGCTTAACGCAGTGGGTGCGTATCGAGGCCTACGGATCTCGTACCAATGTTCCGAATGTGTTGCAAATCAGCAACGATACAAGGCCTGAACAGTATCGAGGAGTACCATATCTCTCTCCAGTGATTGAAACACTGAAGCAGGTTAGTCGTTACACTAACGCTGAGTTGACCTCGGCCATAATCAAATCCTACTTTGCCTTATTCTTCACAGAAGCAGTTACTAACTCCGGTACGTTGAACGATATGTTAGCGGATAACGGTATCGATGATCCGAATGAACCGGTTGTTGACGTGTCCGAGTACAACTTAGGCCCTGGGACTTTGAATGCCTTACCAAAAGGGGTGGACGTGAAGAGTGTGGATGCGTCTAATGCTCAATCAACTTTTGATGTATTTAGCACACAACTGATAAAGCAAGTAGGGGCAGCACTCAATCAGCCTTACGAAGTGCTGATGAAGAACTTCACTTCTTCATACTCCGCTAGCCGGGCGGCTATGCTACAAGCCTGGGAGGAATACAAGCTCCGCCGTGAGTGGTTCGCTCGTGACTTCTGCCAACCTGTCTACGAAGTATGGCTCACTGAGGCAGTAGCAACAGGGCGAATTGAGGCGCCGGGATTCTTTTATGATCCTCTAATCCGTAAAGCCTGGTGCAACGCCGACTGGTTCGGTCCGACTATGTCCATCCTTGACCCTGTTAAGGATATGAATGGTAGTACCTTACGGGTTGAGAACGGAGTGTCTACGAGAGAACGAGAAGCCGCAGAAATGACTGGCACGGATCTCGAAGAGAACATCGCTCAACTGGCCTACGAGAAACAACTCATGGCCCAATATGGCATGGGGCTAGTGGATGAGGTAACACCTTCCGCCGGCTCTAATGCTGAAGAGAAAGGAGGTGACAACGACGATGAGTAACAGTAAATTCTGGACAATTAAGAACTCTGTTAATGAGAATGGTCAAAGTCAATCTGAATTGATTTTGTATGGAGAAATCTCCAAGACCTCCTGGTTGGGGGATGAAATTACCCCTCGTGAATTTGCAAGCGATTTGGCGTCCTGCCAAGGCGACTTGTCCTTGCGGATTAATTCCGGCGGGGGTGACGTATTCGCCGCGCAAGCTATCCATAACATGATTAAGGCGTATACAGGGAAAGTTACGGCTTATATTGACGGAATATGTGCTAGTGCTGCAACAGTTATCGCATGCGCAGCGGATACCGTGGTTATGCCTAGCAACGCATTGTATATGATCCACAACCCGTCCGTATCGTTGATCGACAACTATGATGCCTCGGACTTAACGAAGCTCGTGGATTATCTGGCCAGTGTTAAGCAGACCATTGCGAACGTTTATTTAGCTCGTAGCGAGTCTTTGACGGCTGATAAGGTTAATGCCCTTATGGATGCTGAAACATGGCTCACAGCGGACGAGGCTAAGTCCTACGGCTTAGTTGATGTGATATCTGATACTACTGATGAATCCGTAGTCATGAATAACGGTATGGTCATTGTGAACAAGGTTTCTTGTAAATATGCAGCTCGTAACGAGGCAAAAATTCAACAATTCCTGAACAAAAAGGAGAAACAACCAATGAATGAATCTCAATTGATGGCAGGCCTTAAGAGTATTCTTGGCTTGTCCACAACAGAACCTGCTGAAAATGCAGCGGTTGTCGCAGAACGTGAACGCGTGGAAGCGCTCAATGCGATGAAAGGTGACAACGAAGTAGTTAATCGATTGATTGATGCGGCTGTGAAGGAAGGTAAGACGGTGGATGAAGTTAACCCATTTATTAATGCGGTAGCAAACATCCCTGTAGCTAAGGATACAGAAGCAGTGAATGCAATCAATCAAATTCGCCAATTGGTCCTCGACCAAATGGAATCTGGCGCTGATAAAGTGGCCGTACAACCAGTATCTAAGGATACTGATGATGCGGTTAAGAAAGTAGGCGCAGTTGATGAAGTAGTAGCATTCGCAAATGCGAAGAAAGGTGGCAAATAATGGCATATGTAGAACACGTAAATGGCGTTGCAGCTGATTATTTGTTGGGTGGCGGTGAAATCGCTACCTTAACACAAAATGTAAAAGTTGCAGCCGGTGACTACAAACGTGGTCAAGTGCTTGAAAATCAAGCAGGTACATTCCAAAAAATCACATCCGGTAAACCAGCAGGGATTGTAGTATCCGATACTACAGCAACTACTGAACACAATGTGGTTACTGTTTATATTTCCGGTCGATTCAACCGGGAAGCTCTCGTTGTTGACGCACCATATAAAGTTAATGAACATGAAGCTGATTTCAAAGAAGCTCACTTGTTCTTGACTAGCATTAAATAGGAGGACCTAGTAATGGCAATTGATTTCAATGATACTCTTTCTTTGATGCAAGCAGCAGAACGCATTAAGCAACCAGCTAGCTTCTTGCTCGATACATTCTTCCCTCAAGTTCCAGCTGTAGCAACTTCTAAAGAAATTGCAGTTGAAACTCGTAAACGTGGTCGCACTTTGGCTCCGTTCGTATCCCGTGGCGCTAAAGGCGTTAACATTAAACGTGCCGGTTCTAAGATTGCTTTGTACGAAGCACCTATGATGGGACCACGCACAGTAATTGATCCTGAACAAATTGAAGCTCGTGCTTTCGGCGAAAACATTGTATCCACAATGACTCCTGCAGAACGCGCTTCCCGATTGCAAGCTGAAGACTTGGCTATGCTCCAAGCGTCTATTGTGAACCGCAAAAACAAAATGGCGGCGGACCTTTTGACAACAGGTAAGTGCAAAATCGAAGGCTACGCAGATGACGGCTCTACTGTAGCTGTTGACGAAATTGACTTCGAATTCGACCAAGAAATTACACCTACCACTGCATGGGACCAAGCAGGTGCTGATATTTATGGCGATTTGAAGAAAGCGTCTGAGACTATCCAAGAAAACGCAGGCATTGTGCCAACCGTTATGGTAGTTGGCAAGAACGTTGAACAATACTTGCTCGACAATACTTCCATCAACAAAGTATTGGCGGTACCTAATCGTGAAAACTTGGCTATGTTCTCCTTCGCACCTCAATATTTGTCCCCACAAGTACGGTATGTTGGCCGTATTATGGCATTGAATATTGATGTGTATGCATATCTTGAAACCTATCAAGACGACGAAGGGCGTGCTAAATCTTTCATCGGTGAAGATGCAGCTATCTTGGGCGTTCCAGGTCGTGGCCGTCAACAACATGCGGCAGTAACCTTGCTCAACGATGACAATCAATTCACAACCTATGCAGGTTTGTACGTGCCTTATTACTATGCAAATAAGGCTGCACAAGAATTGACCTTGTCCGTGTACTCCCGTTGTGTATTGATCCCTGAAACAATCGACGACTGGGCAACTATCAAGACTAAATAGGAGGTAACCCTATGAAAATTAGAGTGCTGAAAGGCTATTTATCCCATAAGGATGGTATGTACAAGAAAGGTGAGGTAGTGGAAGTATCCGCTACTATCGCTAAATCTTTACTTGAGTCTGAGAAGTTTGAAGCCGTAGAAGATGCTGTACCAGTTGCTAAGGCTCCTGCAAAAGCAACAGCTAAAAAGGATGCGGTAGATGCTAAGGCGGATGACGAAATGGTACTACCTGAAGTGGATGCGAAAGCGGTGGTGGCAAAATAATGCGATTTAGAGATTTCCTCGAAGGTGATATCGATAATGTATTTCTTAATGCTGACGAATTCGCGGAGGATCATAATCTAAATGGCACGATTGCTAAAGCAGTCGTACAAGCCCCAACGGCGAGAGAATCTTTCATGTCTAACGGCTCTCACGCCCACGATAGCCTCCAAGGGGTGTCTGTATTTGTTCACTGCAAGCTACAGGATATTCCGGAAATACCGGCCCAAGGTAATGTGTTCCGCCTTGACGGCGATATTTATGTTGTAAATAGCGCTGTTGAGGAGGACGGGCTGGTATCCATCGAACTCCGTGCGGAATCTAGAGGAGGTGTTGATGGATGGTTGACATAGTCCTAGATAAGGGCGATGTAGCTAAGGTTGAAAATGCGTTGGCTATCATCAGCCCTGACAGAGTGACCAGGGCGAGCCAATCCGCTTCTCAACGGGCGGCGAAAACGGCAAGAGCCGCTGGTACGCGGGCTATCCGTGATATTTACAATATTAAAGGGGTAAGCGTCGTAAAGTCCGGCGTGTCGCTGAAACCGATAACCGGTGGTACCGAGCTCCGTGTGAAAGGCGGCTATACGAGCGCCCAAAAGTATTTCAATGTGACAAAACGGAAAAATAAAGGCGTATTCGTATCCATCAAAAACGGCACAGAGAGCCGAGTACCACTTGGGTTCCTGGTGAACACAGGCGTGTTTATGCAGCGGAAAAGTAAGGATAGATACCCGTTAAAAGGTATCTATGGCCCTGCTTTACCACAGATGTTCGGCCATGAAAAAGTTGAATCTGTCATGCAGCAAGCCGGCATGGAAATGTATGAGAAACGGTTGGCCCATGAACTCGATAGGGCATTAGGAGGTAATTAATGGCTACACCATTAGATGTATCCGATGGTATCGCTAAATATTTAGAGGCGGAACTTACGGCCCTTAATGAAAAGAGCGATATCACGACTAAGCCTATCCGGGTATGGAGCGGATTTTTACCTCGAGTCGATACGAACGAAGATAAAAAGAAGCTATGTCCAGCCGTTGTTGTACATCCCTACTCCGTGAGTGATGCGGATGAAGCGACGGTTGGGGTGACTGTTCTCGTGTCTACGTATGGCGACGGGATGCTAGATGGCCATATTGGCTTATATCACCTGTTACAAGTAATCCGTGAGCGATTGTTGTCTGATAACCCGGTAGCTCTTCGCTATCAGATTAAGGACAACACGGTCACCACGACGATACCAGACGATCAACCATATCCACAATGGGTGGGATACCTTGAATTCGAAGTCTATATCCCTGTTATCCGGCGGAATCTTAATCGAATATTCGCTGATAACAAAGCAATTAAATAGGAGATACCGATGAACCCTGTTGTATATGTGGGTCCTTCCTTCCGTAGCAGCCGTCTTAACCAATTCATGGTATTTGTTGACGGCGCGCCAATGCCGGAAGCGGAGGATCCTATTTTTATGCATTTATTCGTCCCTGTCGATGAACTCAACCAAGCGGTTGCAGAACTCAGAGTAAAAGGGTCTCAATTAAATGTTTTCTATGCTAATGCATTAAAAAATTATAAAGGAGTGAAGTAAATGGCCTTTTATCATGGCGTGAAAACGAGTGAGCAAGCAACATCCGTTATTGCTCCTGTACAGACTACTGCCGGTCTGCCTGTCGTATTCGGCACGGCACCAGTCCATATGACTGACAATCCAACAGCGTCTGTAAATAAGCCAATTATCTGCTACAGCTGGGAAGAAGCTGTAGAACAATTGGGCTATTCCGATGACTGGAATAAATTCACACTCTGCGAAGCAATGTACGCACAATTCAAGTTGTACGGCGTAGCACCTATTGTGTTTGTGAATGTGATAGACCCAGCTAAACATAAAATATCTTCCACTACTACAGTTACTTTGGAAGGCAAAAAAGGCACCGTAAAAGCTCCTGTATTGCTCGATACATTACATGTATCAGGTGCAGGCCAACAAGGCACAGCTAACGTTGACTATACAGCTGCTTTTGATGACCAAGGTCGGCTTGTTGTATCCGTTGTCAAAGGCGGTAAGTTCGACACAGCGACTACATTGGACCTTACCTATGATGAACTCGACGTTGATAACTTCGACTACAAGAACGTCATCGGCGGTGTGGATGCCAACGAAGTTAAGACTGGTTTCGAATTGCTCGATACGATCTACCATAAATTTGGTATCGTGCCAGGCTTGATTGCGGCTCCTGGGTTCTCTCAAAACCCTACTGTAGCTTCTGTAATGAAAGCAAAATCTCGTGTCATTAATAACTTGTTCGGTGCGACTACTTTAGTTGATATTGATACTACGCAAGTTGTTAAGTATACCGATGCTTACGAATGGAAGAAAGGCAACAGCTACACCGGTGAATCCGAAGTAGTATGTTGGCCAATGGTACGCAATGGCGACTATACCTTCCATATGTCCACACACATTATGGGCATTATTGGTAAATGCGATGCCTCTAACAGCGACATCCCTACTTTATCCCCATCCAATAAGTCTATGAATATCACAGGCTTGTGCTTGGCCAATGGTAAGGAAGTCATGTTGACCCATTCCCAAGCTAACCTCTTGAACTCTCAAGGTATTATGACCGCTATTAACATTAACGGTTGGGTGTCCTGGGGCAACTACACAGGTGCATATCCAGGCACAACTGATGTGAAGGACACCTTCATCTGTGTTCGCCGATTCAATGATTGGGATGACCAAACCTTCATCCTTACCTACTGGCAAAAAGTGGATATGCCTATCTTGCCTCGTAATATTAAGACCGTCTTAGATAGCGAAACGATTCGCTTTAACGGTCTTACTTCTCGTGGCTTCATCTTGGGAGGTCGTATTGAATTCAAGGAATCTGAAAACCCTACAACTGATTTGTTGAACGGGATCATCCGATTCCACAAATTCCGTACTCCTCCAAGTCCGGCACAAACGGTTGAAACTGTGTCCGAATATGATGTGTCCTATTTCAAGACCTTATTCCAAACTAATTAGAAAGGGGGGCTATAAATGCCAGCAATCAACCAAGTACCTGAAGTCCTTAATGACTTCCGCGTATATGAAGAAGGGTCTGATAACTGTCTCGGCGTTGCTAAGGTAGAACTCCCTAGCGAATCCGTGATGACCCAAACTGTTAAGGGTGTAGGTATTGCAGGGGAAGTTGAAGCCCCTGTAATTGGCCACTATTCTTCTATGGAAACCAAGCTTACCTGGAACACTCCTACTGACACTACTCACCGATTGACCGGTGGCCGTGGTGTTCGCTTGGAAGTCCGGGGGGCTATCCAATGTTGGGATAGTGCCAACGATAAATACACTATCATCCC
>CAKPUJ010000030.1:0-15272 GCA_934191645.1 uncultured Veillonella sp.
CCATAGGCGGTAATCAATTTGAGAGCTGTTTTCTCCCCTATTCCTGGAACACCTGGGATGTTATCGGAGGAGTCGCCCATGAGGGCTTTCATTTGAATGACCTTATCCGGCCCATAACCATAGAGGTCGGTCATGTTGTCGGTCGTCACCTCTAGCATGTCGGAAATACCCTTTTTGGTGAGCATAACAGATGCATGCTCATCAACTAACTGCAAGGTGTCACGGTCGCCTGTAATTATGTGGACCTGCATAGTAGGACCAGCCAATTTCTTGGATAGGGACCCGATAATATCGTCCCCTTCAAAGCCTTCTTTTTCGATGACGACAATGCCAAGACTTTGTAGGACCTCGCGGATTAAGGGGAACTGTGGCCGCAAGTCGTCTGGTGCATCAGGACGATTACCCTTGTAATCACTATACATATCAGTGCGGAAGGTCACTTTTCCCTTATCAAAGGCGACCACCGTATAATCTGGTTGTAAGTCTTCAAAGAGTTTGATGAGCATGGTCATGAACCCATACACGGCATTAGTCGGTTGCCCTGTAGCAGACTTGAGAGGAGGGAGAGCAAAAAAGGCTCTATAGAGTAAAGAAGAGCCATCTATTATCATTAATTTTTTCATAATTCACCTCATAGAAATATATGCTTTATTATACCATAATTAGGCCTCATAAATGGGTGGGAAAAGCCTTGCATCAACCTAAGCCCTATGATATAATCATTCAGGAAAAGTATCTTTAGTAAGAGGAGGTGACTACGTTGCCAAACATCAAATCTAGCATCCGCTCCGTGAAAACTGACGCTGAACGCCGTGCAAAAAATGCACAAGTTAAATCTCAAGTTCGTACAGCTACTCGTAAAACTGTAGAAGCTGTTGCTGCTGGTCAAGCTGAAGAAGCAAAAGCTGCTTTCATTAAGGCTACATCCGTAATCGATAAAGCTGCTAACAAAGGTGTTCTTCACAAAAATACAGCTGCTCGTAAAAAAGCTAACTTGGCTGCAAAAGTTAACGCCCTTTAATAGGTCGCTAACACAGCTTGAAAAATAGAGGCTCTTAGGAGCCTCATTTTTTCTACTTACTCTATACCACCCTGTAGTCGTAAGGATTAGGTTAAACTAATCCCAGTCTTCAGTCATTCCATAACACATCAACTGAAGACATCTACTCTATAACATAACGCAAAAAGGCACCCCTAGGGGTGCCTTTTTTGTCGTTCTCCTAATAAACACACAAAAGGAGCCTAGGGCTCCTTTTTGTGGTAGATCAGACCTTATTTGAGGTTATAGAATACGTCATTACCCTTGTATTCCGCTGTTTCGTATAAGTTTTCTTCAATGCGAAGAAGTTGATTATACTTAGCTACCCGTTCGGAACGAGCAGGAGCACCAGTTTTAATTTGACCTGCATTAACAGCTACGGCAATATCAGCAATGATAGCATCTTCTGTTTCACCAGACCGGTGGGATACTACGCAAGTATAACCAGACCGTTTAGCCAATTCCATGGCTTCAAAGGCTTCTGTCAAAGTACCAATTTGGTTTACCTTAACCAAAATAGAGTTAGCTACTCCCATATCGATACCCTTAGCCAAGCGTTTAGAGTTAGTTACGAAGAGATCATCACCAACTAATTGAACCTTCTTGCCCAAGCGATCTGTGAGGACCTTCCAGCCATCCCAATCTTCTTCAGCCAAACCATCTTCAATAGATACGATTGGGTATTTGCCAACCAAGTATTCATAGAAGTCAACCATTTCTTCTGCTGTTTTGATTTTACCTTCTCCAGCCAAATCATATTTGCCATCCTTATAGAATTCAGAGGATGCAGCATCGATAGCCAATTTGAAGTCCTTACCTGGTTCATAACCAGCTGCCTTAATGGCTTCGCAAATTACTTCCAAGGCTTCTTCATTAGATTCTAGATTAGGTGCAAAACCGCCTTCATCACCTACACCTGTGGAAAGTCCCTTCCCTTTCAATACAGTTTTCAAGGTATGGTAAACTTCTGCACAAGAACGGAGAGCCTCTGTAAAGGATTCAGCCCCTACAGGCATGATCATGAACTCTTGGATATCCACATTGTTATCTGCATGAGCACCACCATTGAGGATATTCATCATAGGGACAGGCAATTCCTTAGCGTTGAAGCCACCCAAGTATTGATAGAGTGGCAAATCCAAGGATTTTGCTGCAGCCCGAGCAACTGCCATGGACACACCCAAGATTGCATTGGCACCCAATTTGGACTTGTTATCAGTACCATCCAGGGAAATCATGAGCTTATCGATAGCTGCTTGTTCTGTTGCATCAAAGCCTTGAATAGCTGGACCGATGATGGAATTAACATTTTCCACAGCTTTCAAAACGCCCTTACCACCGTAGCGCGCCTTATCGCCATCACGCAATTCACAAGCTTCAAAAGCCCCTGTGGATGCACCAGATGGAACGGCTGCATGACCGATAGTGCCGT
Organism: uncultured Veillonella sp.; assembly: GCA_934191645.1. GTDB lineage: Bacteria > Bacillota > Negativicutes > Veillonellales > Veillonellaceae > Veillonella. Next base: position 2,472 of record CAKPUJ010000030.1, read on the forward strand.
CTTCCAAAAATACTTCTACTTCTACAGTTGGGTTGCCACGGGAATCAAGAATTTCACGAGCAAAGGTTTCAATAATTGCTGCCATTGTTATAGCCTCCTAGTAAATAATTAAATCGTCATCTACTTATCTTTATCATAGACTAGCTAGCCCACTTATACAATAGGTTTAGTGCCTAAAAGAGCGGTTTTCCTTCCATCTTATCGGGCTGTGTAAGGCCCAAAAGTTTTAAAAGGGTCGGTGCCACATCACAGAGGGCCCCGGAATGAAGTTTAGCCTCCTTGTGGGCTTGCGAAACCAAGATAAGAGGTACCTGGTTAGTAGTATGGGCCGTATGGGGTGCATTGGTTTCATGGTTGACCATCACCTCTGCATTACCATGATCAGCGGTGACGATAAGGTCACCACCCACCTCTTTAATGGTTTCAGCAATAGCATGGGTGGATAGGTCAACCGCATGAATGGCCTCCTTAGCGGCTTCAAAATTCCCCGTATGTCCCACCATATCAGGGTTAGCCAAATTCATGATAATCAGGTCATAGGTCCCACTCTTGATAGCTGATAAGACATTGTCCGTCACTTCACCAGCGGACATCTGTGGCTGTAAATCATAAGTAGCTACTGATGGGGATTGTACAAGGACTCGATCCTCTCCCGTAAAGGTCTCTTCGATGCGACCATTAAAGAAGAAGGTTACATGGGCATACTTTTCTGTTTCCGCTATGCGCAATTGGCGTAGACCTGCTTGAGATACCACTTGTCCCAAGGTATCCTCTAGCTTTTCCTTACCATAGACCAAATTAACTGGTAGGCCATCTTCATAGGATGTCATGGTAGCCATATAAATATCTCTCTTGCCACCAGGTCTGTCAAAGCCCTTAAAGTCATCTAACACCAAAGCCTTGGTCAGTTGGCGGGCCCGATCAGGGCGGAAGTTACAAAAGATAACTGCATCACCCTTATGAATGGTCCCCTCAGGATCTAAGACCACAGGAGGTAAAAATTCATCTGTAATACCTTGATCATAGGCCCATTGAATCACATCAGCTAGGGACTTAGCTCCTTGGGTATCGGCCCCTTCCCCATAAACACAAGCCTTATATTCAGCCTCTACCCGGTCCCACCGGTTATCCCGATCCATACCGTAGTAGCGACCACCTAAGGTTGCGATTTTACCGCAACCTAAATCCTTCATAAAGGCTGCTAGATCTTCTAAATAGGTCAAAGCTGATTTAGGTGGCACATCCCGTCCATCTAGGAGGACATGAACATATACCTTGGTCAAACCCGACGCTTTAGCCCCTTTAATTACATTTTTAATATGGTCTAAAGAGGCATGAACATTACCATCAGACACTAGGCCTATGACATGGAGTGCTCCCTTTTTTGCATGTTCATAGAGGTCTTTCACGACAGGCCGCTCATAAAAAGACCCATCCGCCATATCCTTAGAAATGCGCGTCAAATCTTGGTATACTACTCGTCCTGCACCTAAATTTAAATGCCCCACTTCTGAGTTGCCCATTTGCCCCTCTGGTAGGCCTACAGCATAACCGGAAGCCTTAAGAGTCGTATGGGGATACGTATTCCATAGGGCTTGAATATGTTCTGGGTGCCCTTGCACCACTGCATTAGTCGGATCATTTTCATCACCCATGCCATACCCATCCAGGATGAGTAGCATGACAGGACTTTTTTTGTGTTCCATAATTAATTCCTTAGTGTTTCCTTAATAATGGAGATAAAATCATCAGCCTTGAGAGAGGCTCCTCCTACGAGGGCTCCATCAATATTAGCTTGATGCATAAGTTCGTAGGCATTGTCCCCCTTTACAGACCCCCCATAGAGGATGGAAACCTCTTGGGCTAAGTCTTTTGTATAAAGGTTTTCTAGTTCATTCCGAATTGCCTGACAAACCTTTTCCGCTTGGGCGGACGTTGCCGTCTGCCCTGTTCCAATAGCCCAAATTGGTTCATAGGCTACCACGATACCTGGTAGGGCTTGGCCTGGTATATCTTTGAGGGCCGCCATCAATTGGCCATTGATATATTGAATCGCTTGACCTGATTGACGAATATCAAGAGTCTCCCCTACACAGAGGATTGGCGTCAAGCCATGTGCAAGGGCAGCCTTGATTTTCTCATTGACCGCTTGGTCACTTTCACCATAATAGTCTCTCCGCTCCGAATGGCCTAAAATGACATAGTCCATACCTAAGTCTTGGAGCATAGTAGGAGAAATCTCACCAGTATATGCACCAGAAGTCCTATATTCCATAGTCTGTGCACCCAACTTAATAGGGGCTTTTCCTAACAAGTCTTTAGCCCCACCTAAGACGATAAAGGGTGGACAAATAACAACTTCAAGCTCACCAAGTTCTGGCAAACCACTTTTGATATCTTCTAAAAGAGCCTTAGCCTCAGCGTTTGTGCCCTTATTCATCTTCCAATTACCAGCGATAATCGTCTTTCTCATCTTATACCTCAGTCAAGGATGCAATGCCAGGGAGGGTCTTGCCTTCCAAGAATTCAAGAGAGGCACCACCACCTGTAGAAATGTGGGACACCTTATCTGCCAGACCAGATTTTTCGATAGCTGCAACGGAGTCACCACCACCAACTAGTGTATAGGCAGAAGCTTCTGCTACCGCCTTGGCTACTGCATTGGTCCCCTTGGCGAAATGTTCCATTTCAAATACACCCATAGGACCGTTCCAAACGATAGTCTTCATATCCTTTAGGGCCTCTGCATACAAAACCTGTGTCTTAGGGCCAATATCAAGGACCATCCAATCATCTGGAATGGCATCTAAGTCTACTACCTTATGGTCTGCATCGTCGGCAAAGGCCGCTGCTACAACCACATCTACAGGCGTTAAGAGGCGTTTACCTTCCTTCTTGGCTTGGTCCAAGAGGTCCTTAGCTGTTTGGATACGATCTTCTTCTAGAAGGGATTTACCTACAGAATGGCCTTGTGCCGCCATGAAGGTATTAGCCATGCCCCCACCGATGATGAGGACATCCACCTTAGGAAGTAGGTTAGAGATAACGGAAATCTTATCGGATACCTTAGCACCACCAATAATAGCCGCCATAGGTTTTTCCGCATGATTAACCACCTTACTAAGGGCATCAATTTCCTTCTTAAGAAGAAGGCCTGCCCCCAATTGAGTGTAATTAGCAATAGCATCTACAGAAGCTGCTGCTCGGTGGGATACACCAAAAGCATCATTAATAGCCAAATCAGCTAAGGATGCTAAGGCTTTGGCAAATTCAGGATCATTTTTTTCCTCACCGATGTGGAAACGAAGGTTTTCCAAGAGAAGGACTTGTCCTGCTTGGAGGTCATTCACAGCTGCTTCTACATCAGGACCAATCGATTCAGCTACAAAGGCTACTGGTTTACCCAAAAGTTGGCTCAAGCGTTCTGCCACAGGAGCCAAGGAAAGTTCTGCTTTAACCTCTCCTTTAGGGCGTCCCATATGGGATGCCAAGATGATTTTAGCACCCTTTTCCAATAAGTATGTAATGGTTGGGATAGCCGCGCGAATCCGTTTATCATTGGTTATTTGACCATCTTTCATAGGGACGTTAAAGTCCACCCGTACAAAGACCTTTTTATTTGCTACATCCATAGACTCAAGTGAAAGTTTCATCATAAGCTCCTTTATCAAGAAGAACTAGGACCAGAATCTGGCCCTAGTTACTTATTTCTGTGAATTATAAACCTTTAGAGGCCATGAATACAGCCATGTCTACCATGCGTTCAGAGTAGCCCCATTCGTTGTCATACCAACCTACTACCTTTACGAGGTTGTCATCCATCACCATGGTAAGATCCGCATCGACGATAGAAGAGCGGGAATCACCGCGGAAGTCCATGGATACTAATGGCAAGTCTGATACACCCAAGATACCCTTCATAGACCCATTGGCAGCTTCACGGAAGGCCGCATTAATTTCTTCCTTAGTAGCTGGTTTTTCCAATTCGCATACCAAATCAGTAGCAGAAACATCTGGTGTTGGCACGCGAAGAGCAAAGCCGTTAAGTTTGCCTTTCAAGGAAGGAATAACAAGGCCTACAGCCTTAGCTGCACCAGTAGTTGTTGGGATGATGGACATAGCAGCAGCACGAGCACGGCGAGGATCTTTGTGCTTAGCATCGAGAATTTTTTGGTCATTTGTATAAGAATGAATGGTTGTCATCATCCCCCGTTTGATGCCGAAGGAGTCATTTAAAACCTTAGCAAATGGAGCCAAGCAGTTAGTTGTGCAGGATGCATTAGATACGATATTATGCTTAGCTGGATCATACATATCTTCATTGACGCCCATAACCATAGTCAAATCTTCATTTTTGCCAGGAGCGGAGATAATAACTTTTTTAACGGTGGACTGGTTCATATGAACACCTGCTTCCGTAGCATCACGGAATTTACCAGTACATTCCAATACGATTTCAACACCGTATTTAGCCCATTCTAACTTGGATGCATCCCGTTCGTGCATAACAGGAATTTCCTTACCGTCTACCTTGATGCCAGCCTCAGTAGCTTCTACCTCATTTTTGATAGTGCCATGAACAGAATCGTACTTCAAAAGAAGGGCTGTCCCTTCGTTATCAGATGTCGAGTTAACAGCCACTACTTCTACATTAGGGTTGCCCAAAGCGGCGCGCAAAACGCATTTACCAATACGACCAAAACCGTTGATACCCACTTTAACTGTTGCCATTCTTGTGTCCTCCTAAAATCTTGGAAATGACTTATATATATGAATCCCAAGGGATTCTAAAAAACTTATATTTTCCTGCGGCTAAGGAAGTTCTTGATTAATAATTTCCTGGCCCAGAATTTGGCTAATTCCTTCAGCAGCCCCTTCATCGATTATAAGCGTTCCCTTGTGGACAGCCCGCATAACACCGATGATAGCAGCCGCCTTTTGACGACCTCCAGCCACTGCAAATACGTAAGGGACCTGATCTAATTGATCTAAGGTGAGACCCACATTATTGACCGAATAGAGGATTGTCCCATCCTGATTACAATATTGGCCTAAGGCCTCACCTACGGCTCCCTTCTCTTCCAAAGTCCGTCTTATGGCTAAGTCCGTATGCCGTTGGTCAGCCATATGAAGAGCCTGACCTATACCAAAGAGAAGGACATCCGCTCGGTGAATCAGTTCGTTAACCTCTTTAATTTGTGGTTCTCTTGTAACCAACATTTTAATAGAGGCTGGTGATAGGCCATCCGGTAGGTGGAGCATCTTATAGGTTCCATCTAGGCGATTGGCTATAACCGAAGCGATTACATTCGCCTGAAACTCTACCCGCTCACCAACGCCGCCCCTTGCAGGGACCACGGTAGTTTCCAAGTGCTTAGCCCCTAACTGTTCCGCTACGGCAGCCATGGTGGATCCACCGGATACGGCTACTATTTGACCTGGTTCCAAAATGGCTTCAATAGCTGATGAAGCGGCAAAGCCCAATTGCTTTAGAACAGCCTTGGTCTCACCTGTGGAAGCGATGACCACCCCATCTAGGTCCAGCTCCTTGCGGATAGCTTCTTCCAGTTCATTGAGACGGTTAAGTTCATAAAGAGTCTTGGAAATCTTTGGTAACCATTGTTGGCCATCTTGTGTCAGGGTGACGCCCTGGCCAGTCAGGTCAACCAAGCCATTATCTTTCATGAGTTCCACATGACTTCTAACAACCCGTTCTGATAAATTACAGAGTTGGGCCAGAGACCGTCGTCCCACTGGTTGAGCATGAGCAATATGACTTAGGATAGCATATCGTTCCTCTACTATATTCACTAATTCTGGTGCAATCCGCCGGTAGACTTCTAGCAGGTCATGCGTAGTGTAATCATTTGATTGTCCCATGTGGCATTTTTCGTCCCACTCTACACAAAAAAAATAAAAATCACTTACAAGGCAATTGTACTACACCCTATTAAACAGTGCAACACGATTTGTAGAAAAAGCTCCAACCATGAGGTCGGAGCTTTTTCAATACAGTCTTTCAATGTACAGGAAAGCACAGAAAGGATTGCCACAAGCAGTCTGAATGATCTGATTAATACCATCGTGTAATAGGGATTTCGTTATTAGCACCCTTTACGCCTAAAATTTGGTGAAGATCCATTTCAGCGTTTTCAAAGGCCGCTGCACAAGCGTTAAGATAGAGATCCCACATACGGATAAATCGGTCATCGAACATAGTCTTTATTTTAGGCATTTGAGCATGGAAGTTCTTAGCCCATTCCAGGAGGGTATAGCAGTAGTGCATACGGAGATTTTCCACATCTTGAATGTGGATACCATCATCGGTCATAAGGGAAATCATTTCACGAAGAGATGGAAGCATGCCACCTGGGAAGATGTACTTGGACATCCAGGCATCTCCTGGTTTTTCTTGCAATCCAGAGATATAGTGGAGTAGCATAAGCCCGCCTGGCTTGAGAACTGCATTGATGGAATCAATGTATAGCTTGTAGTTGTCCCTGCCTACGTGTTCCGCCATACCAACGGAAACGACCCGGTCAAAGGTCCGCCCTGTAGCTGGTAGGTCACGGTAATCCATAAGTTTAACTTCAAGCTTATCTTCTAAGTGGAATTCCTTAATGCGAGCTTGGAATTTATCATGCTGTTCTTGGGATAAGGTGATACCAAGACCTTTTACTCCGTATTTGCGAGCTGCTTCTATCAGGAGAAAGCCCCATCCACAACCAATATCAAGAAGGGTCATACCTTCCTTGAGGTAGAGTTTATCCAAAATCCGGTCTACCTTATTAACTTGGGCATGATAGAGGGTATCCCGGTTAGAGGAGAAGTAGCCACAAGAATAACTCATGGTATCATCCAACCACAGTTGATAAAACTCATTACCAATGTCGTAGTGGGCTTGAATTTCTTCTTGTTGATTTTTCTTGGTTAAGGGATTGGAGACCAGTTTATTCCACACAGAACTAGTAGTCGAGAATTTCTCCATTTGCCCCATGAACATGGATAAGGCATGGTAGAGGTCACCATGAATGAGAAGGTCCCCATCCATATAGGCTTCACCCAAGGCGATGGATGTGGATTCCATCAATTTGGATACAGGAATAGCCTTGGTAAATTCAACCGTAAAGGTCGGTTCTCCTTCCCCAATGAGGTATTCATTGCCCTTAAAAATCAATTTAAAAGGATGAGCATCAAATTTTGAAAGAAATTGTACCATAGCCTTTTCTTCCACTTTGGATGTAATTTTTTCTAGCATGCCTGCTCCTTTACTGCAAGAGTCCCTGCTTGCTGACTACCTATTCATCCTTCATAGGATAAATTTTAATTATGATTAAAATTGTTTAATTCTATCCCTCTATGGATATCAACAAGACTCATTATATTCCTTTACTTATTCAAGCAGTAGAGTAAGTTTAAAATGGAAATTATCATATTTTTTTATATGGAATCAGCTTATCGATTTATAAAATTAGTAGAGGCTACTTGTTCTGTTTTGGGGTACGGAATGCCTGCTTCCTTAGCCACGGCAAAGCTGCGCATCATCCAAGTCATATTACGGGCCATATTACGCATAGTTTGTAACCCTTCTTTATCGTATTGAGCATCATCAGCCACCATACCATGAGTAATATTCCAGTAGGTAGAGCCGGCCACTGGCATTTGTGAGATACCAAAGTATTTATTCAATACATCAAAAGTAGCCACTGTACCACCCCGACGAGCTACTGCAATCGAAGCACCAGGTTTGAAAGCAAATGGGTTTTCTGCCATGGACTGGGAACAGAAGAAGACCCTGTCTAAAAACGATAAAATCCGGCCGCTTGGATGGGCATAGTAGACAGGGCTAGCAAAGATAAAACCGTCAGCCTCCTTAGCCTTTTCTACAAAACTATTCACATCATCATCCTTAAATACACAGGACTGATGATCAAAGCAATAGCCACATTGAATACAGTCTCGAATGGCTTTATTGCCTAGTTGAATAACCTCCGTTTCTACCCCTTCCTCAGCAAAGACCTGTTCTACTTCTTTAATTGCTTGCATAGTTGTACCATTCAGATGGCTACTGCCATTTACAATCATAACTTTCATTGTGAATCTCCTTACTTCTTACTTAAGACTTATATATTTCTACCAACATTTCACTACTAGACGCAAGGCCATGTAGTACCGTTTCAGCCATCTTACCTAGATAAATATAAATAAGCTGTAAAATTAGGCCTAAAAGGCTAACTTTACAGCTTATCAACTAGCCACCTATTACTACTAGCTTAGTTTTTATTTTGTGCCAAAGATGCGGTCCCCAGCATCCCCTAAACCAGGAACAATGTAACCGTGATCATTAAGCCCCTCATCAAGAGCCGCCACATAAATAGGTACTTCTGGATGATCAGCATTAACCTTTTCCACCCCTTCAGGAGCAGCCACTAAGCACATGAGTTGGATGTTTTTAACGCCCTTTTCCTTCAAGAGGGAAATAGCAGCGGAAGCAGAACCACCAGTAGCCAACATAGGGTCAGTGACGATAAAGAGGCGTTCTTCTAAGCCAGAAGGCAATTTACAGTAGTATTCAACTGGTTTTAGGGTTTCCGGATCTCGGTACATACCGATATGGCCTACACGAGCGGAAGGAATGAGGGTCAACATACCGTTAACCATACCTAACCCTGCCCGTAAGATGGGAATAATCCCTAGCTTCTTACCTGCAATCCGTTTCCCCGTCATGGTGGTGATAGGGGTTTGTACTTCCACATCCTCTAAAGGAAGATTCCGGGTAATTTCATAGCCCATTAAAAGGGTAATTTCATCTAATAATTGACGAAAATCCTTAGAGGAAGTGTCCACACTCCGCATAAGAGACACCTTGTGCTGAATCAATGGATGAGTCATTACATTAACGTTCATAGTAAACTCCCTTTATCGATAAAGAAATAAATGAACTAGTCTAAAACTATCATTAGTATAATCCATAACTAGTTGAAAGTATAGTAATGCCCCTCCATTACACCATAGGCCTAGCCTATAAAAAACTGCACTTACAAGAACAGTTATGCCTTGCAAGTGCAGTTTACAATTTACTATTGATACAAAGGATATTTAAGAGCAATGGCTTCTACGCGAGCTTTTGCTTCCTCTTGTTTGTCCACATCTTGAGGATTCTTAAGAACTAAGCTGATGATATCCGCCACTTCTATCATATCCTCTTCCTTGAGGCCCCGTGTGGTAAGAGCAGGTGTCCCAAGACGGATACCAGATGTCACGAATGGGCTAGCAGGATCAAATGGAATGGTATTTTTATTACATGTAATATTGGCATCATCCAAGAGATGTTCCGCCTCCTTACCAGTGAGGTTAAGGTTACGTACATCTACAAGCATAACATGAGTATCAGTGCCGCCAGATACGATGGTTAAACCATTCTCTTGCAAACGTTTAGCTAAGGTTTGCGCATTAGCTACCACTTGTTTTGCATAGGCCTTAAATTCAGGTTGCAAAGCTTCACCGAAAGCTACTGCTTTAGCGGCAATAACATGCATCAATGGGCCCCCTTGAATGCCAGGGAAGATGGATTTATCGATAGCCTTAGCGTATTTCTCCTTGCAAAGAATCATACCACCACGAGGACCACGTAAAGTTTTATGAGTAGTCGTAGTAACGATATCCGCATATTCTACTGGATTTGGATGGATACCAGCCGCTACAAGACCGGCAAAGTGAGCCATATCAACCATAAAGATGGCTCCTACTTCGTGGGCTACATCAGCAATTTTCTTAAAGTCAATGATACGGGAGTAAGAAGAACCACCTGCGATGATGAGTTTAGGTTTGGCTTCTTCACAAACCTTGCGGAGCTCATCATAATCGATAGTATTAGTATCAGCAGACACGCCGTAAGGCACTACATTAAAATAGGAACCAGATACGTTAACAGGAGACCCATGAGTCAAGTGTCCGCCGTGAGACAAGTTCATACCTACAATAGTATCGCCTGGCTGTAAAAGAGCGAAATAAACGCCGAAGTTAGCTTGGGAACCAGAATGCGGTTGAACGTTAACATGTTCTGCCCCAAAAAGCTTTTTAGCACGTTCAATAGCAATGGCTTCGATTTGGTCCACAAATTCACAGCCACCGTAATAACGTTTACCAGGATAGCCTTCCGCATATTTATTGGTCAATACTGAGCCTTGAGCTTCCATAACAGCAGGAGAGACGAAATTTTCAGAAGCGATCATTTCCAACTTATTCCGTTGGCGACCCAACTCTTGATCAATAATCTGTGCAATTTCTTTATCAGCTTGTTCTAAGTAACTCATAGAAACCTCCAAAAATACTAAAGAAATATGTCTCTGCCAAACTGTAGGCTCAGAATGGCAAGGGCCTAACTTATTTTTCAATGGCCATAATTTTTTCTACCCGTCGCTCATGTCGGCCACCTTCAAAATCAGTAGCCAACCAAATGCTAACAATATCTCGTGCTAAACCAGGCCCAATAACACGTTCCCCCATGGTGAGGATATTGGCATCATTATGCTCCCGGCAGGCATGTGCAGAGAAGGTATCATGTACCAAGGCAGCTCGAATCCCCTTCACCTTATTGGCCGCAATACCTATACCGATACCAGTGCCACAAATCAAGATACCTCGGTCAAACAGGCCATCAGCCACAGCTTGGGCCACAGGCAAGGCTACATCAGGGTAGTCTACAGATTCTGTAGAATGAGTGCCAAAATCTTTGTAGTCCACACCTAGGTCTTCTAAGAGGCCCTTAATGTCTTCCTTCAACCTATATCCACCGTGATCAGCACCAATCGCAACTTTCATCTTCTTACCTCCATAACTCTTGTTTATGAAATGAGAACTAATTACTTACTTATCGCTAGCCATAGGACCTAAGAATCAGCCATGGAATCTAGGCCTTTTTCCAGTAAGTCTTCTATAGTCTTGGCGCAATGGTTATAGACCTCTTGGGAGCCTCCATGAGGATCTGTCACATCCCCTTCCTCACCAGCCCACTCCGCCAATGTCTTTATCTTATCAGCGTCAAATGGAAATTGTCTGAGGAGGACCTTCTTGTGGTCGTCAGCCATAGCAAGAACTAAATCAGCTGCATTCACCAAATCGACCTTGAGGGGTCTAGACTCATGGCCGCTGATATCCACCCTATCCTTAACTGCCTCAACCGCCTCTGGGGTCACCTTAGCTCCATAGGCAGCAAACAGACCAGCAGAAGAAGCCACAATCGATAGGCCTCGTTCTTGGGCTAGGCTCTCTATCAAACCTTGGGCCATAGGAGACCGACAGGTATTTCCTGTGCATATAAACAAAATATTCATGACTGACCTCTCTCACGTAAGGTACTTACCTAGTATAACACATTATTCCACTCTGTAAATACATATATTCACTATGAGTAGACTTTTTTTATAATTTTATAATGCGTCCAGCAGAGGCCTTATTCATACGGTTCATAATAGCTAAGCCAAGGCCTTCCTCTACGAGACCTTGCGCCAATATATAGTCTACACCAGCCTCATTGAAATCCAAGAGATCTTGGTAGAGGGTGTGAGCTAGATCCACAGGGTCCTTATAGGTAAGGGGAATGATTTCCAGATCAATGCCTTCATCTTCATGAGGACTATACTCCGCATGATCTAACCCTTCCCTGTCTCCCTTCAGCCCTTCTTGGATTGCTTCAAGGAGATCTTCCCTGATGAGGAGTCCAAGGGAAAGGGCCCTGTCCTGTCTAGTCTTCTCAAGAATGTTGTTGATCTTAGTCACCATAGCCCTGACTATGTCTTGATCGGATCCTACATAGGTCGTCATCTCTGCATCAGGCGCATAGTGCTTATACTTCATACCTGGTGCCTTAGGGGCTTCTTTAGCCCCTAGAAGGTGCTTATCATAGACTACATGAGGTGTCACTTCCTTGAGCATAGACTCCGTAACACCACCTGGGCGGAGGATAATCAATTGGTTGTCATGAACTTCCACCACTGTTGACTCAACGCCAATCGAACAGGGACCTGCGTCCACCAAAGCTTCTATGCGGCCATCCATATCGTGGAGAACGGCTTGGCCAGAGGTAGGACTAGGCCGGCCTGATATGTTAGCAGAAGGTGCTGCTAGAGGAACTCCAGCTGCCCTAATAATAGCTCTAGCCAAGTTATGATCGGGACAGCGAAGGGCCACCCGGTCTAGCCCCCCTGTCGCCCGATCTGGTACAAAATCAGATTTAGGCAGGGTAATAGTTAATGGACCAGGCCAAAAGATATCCATCAACTTTTGAGCCAAGGGTGGAACCTGTGTTACTAGAGGGGCCACTTGATCCTTAGAAGCAAGGTGGAGAATTAGTGGATTATCTGAAGGACGCCCCTTAGCTTCATAAATACGCCCCATGGCCTCTGCATCTAAGCCATTAGCAGCAAGACCATACACGGTTTCCGTGGGAATAGCCACTAAGCCACCCTCTCTTAACACTTGTCCTAGGGCCTTGATATCTTGGTCACTAGGATTTTTATAAACCTTAGTTTCAAGTACTTTCAGGCCAGCAGTTTCTAGTGATTTACTCATAGGTTCACCTTCTTTGCAAGGACAACACGATTAATAGAAGCTAAGTCTTTCCAGTAGGAAATATCCTCATAGGTCCCCCCTGCTTGTAAAAGTTGGGTGACAGAGTCTTCCTGTCCCTGACCGATTTCCATGGCCAGAAGTCCACCTGCCTTGAGATAGTTAGGCGCCTCCTTGGCCAAAATCCGATAGAAGTCGAGTCCATCTTCACCACCCCAAAGGGCCATAGAT